>NZ_JAAHHE010000502.1:0-3842 GCF_010692525.1 Moorena sp. SIO3B2 | reverse complement strand
CATCCAGTAACGGATGCACTTATTTCGTACAAACTGACCAGTGCGTATCGCCTCATCAATGGCAGCATATTGAGTTTTATTCCCTTTGACCTTAAATTCTAAGACGATCATTTTGACGTGGGATAACCCTACGTAATATTATAGCACAAAAGCCGTCGGACGAAGGACGGGGCTTGAGACCCAAATTTTTGGTCAAAGTTTTGGATAACTATTCATAACCACTCTAATGTCTGAGATACCGAGTTGGACACCTCTTCATGCACGGCTACATAGAACCCTGCGGCAAAAGAAGCTACTACCAAAGAATCAGCAGGTTTTAGTAGCCGTATCCGGTGGGCAAGATTCCCTTTGCCTAAGCAAACTACTGCTAGATTTACAGCCCAAGTGGAAATGGCAGCTAGGAATCGCCCACTGTGACCACCGTTGGACCTATGATGAGGGAATTTCCCTTCATGTACAGCAAATTGCTCAAAGTTGGGGGCTTCCATTTCATCTACGAATTGCCCCTGAAGTGAAAAAGAGCGAATCAGCAGCGCGGCAGTGGCGTTATCAAGCCCTGATTGACATTGCCCAAACTCAAGGTTACGCCACTGTTGTCACTGGTCACACAAAAAGCGATCGCGCTGAAACAGTCCTCTATAACCTGATCAGAGGTTCAGGGACTGATGGCTTGCAAGCTTTGACCTGGGAACGACCTCTTGCTCCTGGAGTACGTCTGGTGCGTCCCCTACTTGACACATCCCGTAGCGAAACTCTCCAGTTTTGCGAGCAGCAGCAACTGTCCATTTGGGTGGATGCTTACAATCAAGACCTTAACTATGCCCGTAACCGCATCCGCCAAGAGCTAATCCCCTATTTAAAAACCCATTTCAACCCACAAGTTGAGACAGCCTTGTCCCAAATTGCTGAAATCTTGCGAGCAGACGTGGAATATCTGGAAAACACTGCTGAGCAAATCCAGAAGCAAGCCATGGCAGTACCTACGGTCGAGGAAGATCCTGCTAGCAATAGCCCTCCACGATTGAATCGTCTGGTATTACAGCAAGCTCCCCTAGCTCTGCAACGTCGTGTGATTCGGAAGTTCCTTCAGGAAAACCAAACCAAAGCCCTCAGCTTTGAGCAAATCGAAGCCGTGACTGGTTTAATTGCTGCTCCCAACTGCTCTCGAACGTCATCCTTTCCTGGTGGAGTAACAGCCTTGGTAGAAGAAGAATGGATTATTCTTAATACTGAAGTATGAAGTATGAAGTATTAACTATAAAGATTAACTATAAAGTATGAACTATGAAACAGTTCTATCTCTTAGTTTCTGATAAATTTTTCTTCTTCAACCTACCCTACAACGAATCGCCTTGGGGGAGCAACATTCTAACATTCAACATTCAATATTAAACCTTAAACCTAAGAAGCTGCCAACTCTGGAGATTGGCTTAAGCTACTGATGATTTGGGATATTTGAGCGATCGCTTGTTGTTGAGAATCACCTGTTTCCTGGATTTGATTCAGAGCATTTGCGATCGCCTCCAGCTTCTGTCGAAGTTCATTGAGAGCATCTTGCAATGGCTGTAGGGTTTCTTCATAGATATCGACTTTCCCCCAAAGTTGAGCTACCTTCACCTGATTGGATAGCCAACTTTCCTCCCAATTTTTTACCTGAGCCAGCTTAGCATCCTTTTCTTGGGTTTGTTGATTCATCAATTCTTCAGCTTCGCTAACCCTAAGGCGCATCTGTTCAATTTCTCGTTCTAGTTGTTGCAATTGATCTGAGTGTTGTTTGCACTGTGCTTCTAGTTCGAGCAAAATTGGTCCTAAGTCAATTTTCTGGTTTTGTTGACCATTACTATCCACAATTCCTTGCCGCAGTCGCAACACTCGTAGGTGCTGATTTAGAATTTCTTCTCGTTCCCATAGAGTCCGGCGTTGACCCACCAAGGTTCTGTCCAGCATCTGGTAACGGTCTTGCTCATCTGCTAACTGGGTTTCTAGACTAATACGATCATACTCACTAGCGACCCTAATCTGTTCTTGTAGTTCTTCAATCCCTTGGTGTTGGAGTGTTAGTTCTTCTTCTTGGTCATTGACGAAGCGTACAACTTTTTCCAAATCCTGCTGCAAATTCTGAACTATATCCTGTAACTCACCCAAGGGCATTTTTTCTAGTGCTGCAATATCCACCATTTGGCTAATCTTGACATCCCCTGATGTTGCTGCCATTCGAGCCAGTTCTTGGTATAACTCTTGCTGAGTTTGGAGTTGCAGACTCACCATCCTAGCTGATTCGAGCTTGATCTCTAGATTGGTTTGCTGCACTTGCATTTCGCGGTTTGCCTGTTCACAGGATGCTTGTAATTGTTGTAACTTTTGGGTTTGATGTTGGACTTCCTCCCCGTGACCCTCAACGTCTGCTTCCAATTTTTGAGCTAATAGACGCTGTTCATTTAACTGCTGCCAGTGAGTATCCAACACCGAATGCTGATGCTTGACTACTTCCAAGGCTTGATTCAGTGGTTCCCAGACAGATTGTGTTGATTCTAATCCTCCTGATAAGCGATTGAGCAATTGCTGAATCACACCAGCCTGCTGAGCATCTAAACCAACAGAGTATTGACCCTCTGAAACTTGCTCTTCTAAGCGTAGCTGCTGTCCCCGGAGTTGTTCCCAAGCACCTTCAAGCTCCTTACTTTTACGCTCCAATTCTTGTCTGAGTTTAGCAGTTTCTGCCTGAGTACTTTCCAGTTCTTGGCGTTGTTGCTCTATTCTGGAAAAATCCTCCTCCATCGTTTGCATCTGCTCAAGCCGCGCTTCCATTTCCATCTCGCGACGGTTGAGTTCTTGACTTTGATAGGTCAAAGATTGCTTCCACTGCTCAATTTCTTCTTCCTGGTTTTTTGACTTTTCTAGCAAGCGAGAGAAATTTTGCAACAGATTGACTAACCTTCCCCCCGCTGCCTCGATTGTTCCCTGTATTTGTCGATTCCCACTCAGGTTAACAATCACCAACGCACCATCACCAAAGTTATTGGCTTGTTCTGTCGGAAGCACTTCCTCCCCAGACACCTTATTCCAACTCTGGTCAGTCCGCTGAAAAGCCAGCAGTTTAAGTTCGGCCTGAGCTCTACCCATAAACCCAGTTTTCTGCTTTCTTACCTCTGCGAGATACAGCACACTGATCGTCCTCTTTTACTTTTATTGTGCCCAATTCTTGATTAACACATTTGAACGCTTAACCCCTTTGGGGTTGCAGGATGGTAATTTTCGGAGATTATTGGTCAACCGACCTAGTTTTGATCCTTAAGGCTATTAATCCTTTAAAGGATGACGGCAGTCAGTATATTTAGACACTTAACCTATTTTAAGGTATTGCCCAGACCTGATTTACCAGTCAATAAAGGTGAGCAGAATAGAAATAGATTGATGAGGATAGTCTTAGGAATCTTCCCACAGGGGGAGTCTAGTTTCCCCAACCGGTCTAGTTTCCCCAACCATAGATTTTATCCACCCAGAGGGTCGAATTTTCTAGATTGAACATAACATCTTACCCCATCACTTTTTTCCCTTGTGCCTAATCCCTACTGAATGCTTCCCCCACCTGCGTTCGCGAGGTGGGGGTATCCGTCTTGATTACAAGGTTTTATCCCTCGCGACAGGCGGCATCCTCGCCGAACATCCAGGACTTTTGCTGGCATGTTCCCCCTCGTTTCCGCTATGGGGCTTAGTTAGAGTCGATGCCTCCGATTAAGGAGGGCACCTCTCCTGTCATACCATACGTGAAAGTTTCCCCTCATATGGCTCCTAGATATTCTCTCCCTTAGGAGTGCTCCAGTGAATTTGCTGGTGACAGC
>NZ_JAAHHE010000501.1:0-3855 GCF_010692525.1 Moorena sp. SIO3B2 | reverse complement strand
GCGAGTTCAAACAAGCGGTCAACCCGTGCTTCATAACCACTTTTGCCGTAGTATTTCCAGGCTAGCCACAGCTTAAGGGCATCTACTTTCCGCCCACACTGCAAGGACATAGCTCCGAGATTATAGGCACTATCTTCATCATCGTGGAAGATATAGTGAGTACCTTGACTAGAACAAGCCTCCAATAAAGTCCCTGGTTGTTTAACCAGAATAGCTGAACAAATCAACGGCACCCCCATAAGTTTGTGAGCATCCCAAGTAAACGAATCTGCTAAGGAGCTACCTTGTAACAGGTGCTTGTGCTGGTTGCTGAATAAAACCGGAGCACCCCAAGACCCATCCACATGTAGCCAGAGTCCATATTTGCTGGTAATTTCTGAAATTGAGAGCAACGGATCGAATGCACCGGCAACGGTAGTGCCCGCAGTCGCTGTAACAAAGAAAGGTGTTTTTCCTTCCCTTAGGCTTTGTTGAATAGCAGCTTCTAATTGTTGCGGGCACATGCGCTGATCGTGATCGGATTTGACTTTAACTACATTGTCTATGCCCATGCCCAACAAATTTGCTGCTTTGAAAAAGGAATAGTGAGCTTGATCTGAGATGAATGCTACTAGCTGGTGATTTCCCAATCCCTTGTTTTTGGCTTCGGGTAGGAGTTTGTGTCGCGCACAAAGCATGGCGATCAGATTAGCATTACTCCCTCCTGTCACCATCAACCCCTCACCTTGAGGAAAACCGATCAAGTCGTTGAGAGCCTCAATCAATTTAATCTCTATCAGCGTGGCGACTGGAGCAACTTCATAGGTATACATAGAAGTATTAGCAGTACTAGTTACCATTTCTGCTAATAATCCAGTTATCTCAAATCCACCCCAAAGCTGGTTAAAAAACTTGTGGCTACTAGTCCGCACGCTGTGATCGAGGTATGATTCAATAATCGGAATTAAATCGGCTAAGGGAACTCCGTTTTCCGGTAAGCTTAAATCGAGTTTTTCCTTAAGGGTTTGAGGGCTTTTGTAATCTATTACCTTGGTATCGGTATTTTTATTTTCCTGCAAATACTTAAGGAGTTTATCAACAGTTAAGTTGATTATTTTTTCAAACTCGATCATAATTTATTATTTGGTATAATTAGATATTTGGTGGAATTGATAAGGGTGCATATCCTAAAAGCAGTTTGACCCGGTGGGTGGAATGGGCATCTTGCCCGTTACAATTTTCGGGCGTTCTGTCCCAACGGTGACGACTACGCATAAAATGAGGGATCGCCCGTCTTATGACGCACCCTACCCAACTATCAAAGTGCTACTAACACCTCGGCAAGTTTCCTCTTGGTGCTAGCGAATACTTCATGTTGTTGATTGTCCCAAATGCTAACACGAGAATTAAGCTCGATGATTTTCGGTTGACCGTTAACTAGGGCAAGATCAATACCATAAAAACGGTTACCGTACTGTACCATGTGTTTTTCAATTTGTTCGACTAGATCTAAGACAGTGCTAGGGATGAGTTCTATTTCTACAACACGCATATCGCCTCCTTCAGTCACGGATGCTACTAATTTTCCTGAAGCTGGAGTACGTACTATAGAGTGAAGAATTTCCCCGTTGAGGAGTGCTACACGAAAGTCATGAACACCATTGACAATACCGGGTATACCTGAGCGTGAATCGATAAACTCTTGCACTAAGAAGGGATAGGGGCAATCCTGCTTCTTTAAGAACTCATCGTCTCCAATGTGGACATTTCTGGCTTCAAGACCATCTACTGGCTTGACAACTTTATACTGTCCTGGTATATCATCTAGTGCATCAAAAAACTCTTCTTGGCTGTTAACAAGATAGGTTTGGGGAGAATAGTCACTGAACAGCTGAAAGGTTTTATATTTTTTGGTGCAAATTTCGTTAATTTCCTGACAGTTAAGAACTGGGATAGTTCCATCAGAGCTAAACAATCCTTTATCGAAAATGACATCAGCTTTGATAGGACCGGTTTCTATAACTTGTCCATCTCGTAATTCCCAACTCTGGGAAAATTGTCCTGACCCTAGATAAGAAGATTGGTGACGAACAACACGAAAATTGGCACCAAAGGCTTCTATTGCTTCACCAAGTTGGGCAATGTGTCGTATGTACTTTTTTTTAGTAAATGGGTAGGAAAAGGTGCCTGCTTCCTCAAAAAAGACAGCAACAGTTTTCAAGGTTGACCTCAAACTGGGAATCAACCGAAAATTATAGCAATTTTTTAAGGAAGCAGGATGTTTGACAAGGGTTTACGATATGCGATCGCGTAGCGTAGCCCTTCGGGCTAATCGCTAATCCCCTCACCGGAGCCTGCTGAGTTTTTGGCGTTGCGTCAGTCAAAGAATGAATAGGAGTAGAGTGGGCATCCTGCCCGCCCCAAAATATCAAGGAACAGGCAAGATGCCTATTCCACAAAACTCCATTATTAAGCAACGCTGAGGTTCTAACCAATGCGTCCGCTAATATAAGCTTCTGTCTGTGAGTTCGCCGGTCGTTCAAAGATTTGCCTAGTCTCCCCAAACTCCATCATTGCCCCCAAGTACATAAACGCGGTATAATCCGATATCCTTGCTGCCTGTTGCATGCTGTGAGTCACAATCAGAATTGTGACTTGTTTCTTCAGCTCAGCAATTAATTCTTCAATGCTGGCAGTAGCAATGGGGTCAAGAGCAGAGGTGGGTTCATCGAATAAAATAATCTCTGGGTCAGCGACTAAAGCGCGGGCAATACAAAGACGTTGCTGTTGACCTCCAGATAGGTTATAGGCTGAGTCATAGAGGCGGTCTTTTACTTCATCCCACAAGGCCGCTCCCCGCAACGCTTTCTCCATTTTTTCTTCTATCAGACGACGTCTATTTTCACCCCGGACTCGCAACCCATAGGCAACATTGTCATAAATTGATTTGGGAAAAGGATTAGGCTTTTGAAATACCATGCTAATCCGCATCCGCACTTCTATCGGGTCAATTTTCTTACCTAAAATGTTGACATCGGAGTCGAGCCAGATTGCTCCCTCGTAGCGATTACCAGGATAAAGGTCATGCATACGATTGAAGCATCGCAGTAACGTGGTTTTGCCACACCCTGACGGTCCAATTAGTGCGGTTACTTGTTTTTCCGGCACCAGTAAACTAATACTTTTGAGAGCATGAAATGAACCATAGTAAAAACTGAGGTTATCCACCTCAGCTTTGGCGTTACTAATGGTTGAGTCGGATAATTTATTAGATAGTTTTTCTACCATTTTAGACCTTTACGGAAGCGATAGCGTAGATAAATAGCAATACCATTCATAGCTAGGGTCATAGCAATCAAGACTGTACCGGCTGCGGCTGCATTTGCCTCAAATGCCCGTTCAGGTCTAGATACCCAGGTAAACATCTGAATCGGCATAACTGTGAATTCAGCTTGAAGCCATGCAAACAGCTGCTGTAAGTTTAGATAGGGAAATTCACCCTGAAAGGGAATATAGGGAAATTCGCTGTTTAATGGAGAATCTGGCAAAAAGCGAATAAATACTAGAGCACCAATGGTAACCACAGGAGCAGTTTCCCCAATTGCCCGAGATAAACCAATGATTACGCCTGTGAGAATACTACCAAACGAATAGGGCAAAACATGATCCCAAATCATTTGCCACTTACTGGCTCCCAGGGCATAAGCAGCCTCCCGGAGATGATTAGGAATTGCCCGCAGTGCCTCTCGTGTGGTGACAATCACCACTGGCAGAATTAACAACGCTAAGGTCAAACCTGCTGAGAGAATGCTTCGACCTAAATTTAACTCATAGACGAATAAGCCCAAGGCTAATAAACCATAGACAATGGAGGGA
>NZ_JAAHHE010000500.1:0-3857 GCF_010692525.1 Moorena sp. SIO3B2 | reverse complement strand
TCAGCTATCAGCTATCAGCTATCAGCTATCAGCTATCAGCTATCAGCTATCAGCTATCAGCTATCAGCTATCAGCTATCAGCTAATGCGCACGCTACTTGAGGTGCTACAGATGGTGCTTTTGAATAAGCGATGCAGAGGTGCGACCCGTGGCGAATTTAATTACGGGTCAAACGCACCATTACGGTCTTGGGGAGGCAGCGCCGCCAAAGGGGGTTCCCCCCATGACCGCGCTGCCGTGGTTTCCCCCACTCGCGCTTGGGATCAAGACAACAGGTAAGCATTGGAATAATGCTGAGTTACTTTAGCTGACGGCTGACGGCTGACGGCTGACGGCTGACGGCTGAATGCTTACTCGGGAACCAGGAACGGGAAAAGGTAAACGGGGAATACTTTCTGTTCCCAAGTTCCCTATTTTCTAGTTTCTCCTTGACCTTGAATGAATGCCCCTGTTTCAATTTATTTTCAGTTAAATTTGGTAGCCGATACTTTTTAGCTACCAAAGTCTACCAAGAACGACTTTTGCCCGCCAATGCAAGATGCCATCGCATCCAGGGGGTATCTCCGCGCTTCTGTGACGGAATATCCCGCGAGCGCCATAAAAATGTCAAAAAAGTTCGTTCCACCGGGATTACAGCGCAACTATTAAACCCTTGGTTTTCGGCTTTAATTTAAGTTACATAATAATCCCTGTCGGTGTTACCCTAATTTAAGTCTAACAAATAATCAGAGTTTTTGGTAGACTCTGCGACATTTTCTCTAGCTGTTTACTAACCCTCAGCCTTATATCCTATATTCTACTACAAACTAGTGAACTAGCCCACCCTACAATCCACCAAGGTGGTGCTTCTGGTTTCAAACTCGATCTGCTTTGGTTAGCCATCGGACAAGGTACCTTGAGGGAGTTGCTGCAAGTATTCAACAACAGCCTCAACTTCTACTCGCCGTTGCCCCGGGGCATCAATATTATAGGAATCGAATTGCACAGCTGTATCCCCTTCAGCTTAGGTAACAGTCCAGATCCGAAAGCCTAGACCTAAAGATTAGATAACACAGTTCTGTTGGGGAGTAGGGATGTTTAACGTTTTCTTTGCAAGTTAAGGGGAAAGTCTCGACTAAGCCATTGCTCTTCACAGCAGCTAGTGCAGTAATGCAGCTGAGTTATAACGGAAGTATATCACCTTTACAAAAACTTTGAGAAAAAATCTGGAATTCTTCAGGGTCAATGGGTAGTTGACTGTATTGCTCAGAAACACTCACATCAACCTGATCCTGAAACAAAAGCTAAGACAGACTCCTCTCTATCGAGCCAATTATAAAACATCATCAGAAATTAGCACAATGGAAAACATAGAAAGTCACGAACCAATGGTTCCAGGTATGACTAATGGTGAAGCAACTACCAATGGCATGTCCTTAGGGGAAATGGCTGATGACCAGATGTCATCCTTTGACATGAATGCTGTATCCAGTCAAGGCAATATACCCACAGCAGTGCCAATGAGTTCATCTGCCCCAGATAGTCCTATGGAAAACGTGCTGGTAGAAATGCGAGCACCTAAGGGTCAAGGGGCTAACGTGTTTTACATGGCAGGAAGTTTCAGGGTTCCTAGCTTCCAAATCGATTATGACTACGAGCCAGTATCGATGGATCCTGAGACACCGGAACTGGCCATGCAACTTCAAGCATCTAATCAAGAGGTAATCGTTGTCAAGGGCAAAGTTGCTCAAAACCAAATCGCCGCCCTGGAAGCCCAACCTAATGTGATCAAAGTCTGGCCAGACACCCCGATCGAACCCTTCAGCACTACCACCCTACAGCAAGAGTATCCGATGGTAGAACCAATGGCAGGGTTTGGTAGCTGTCCGATTGGTTCTTGTGACTGTAACCCTGGGGCGGCTAAGGGAACTATGGCGGACGTAGCCAAATATCTTGGCGTTGATAAAATTCACGCTGCTGGTTATAAAGGTCAAGGTATTGTTGTTGGTGTCGTTGATGGCGGAATTACAGCAGCTGGTCGTCCTGTGCGTCCCGGAGAACCCTCCAAGCGAATTCGCAATGTCATTGGTGGCTACCACCGCAGCGTGGAATGGGGGACTCAAGCTCGCAGCTGGGGCGAACATGGCAATATGTGCGCTACAGATGTGTTGGGTATGGCTCCAGAAGCCAAGCTCTATGACTTTCCACTAGTAGGGAATGCTATCTCTAACGCCCTGGCTGCCTTCAATTGGGCAATCAAGCAGTATAAAATTGACGGCACACCCCACATTCTCACCAATAGCTGGGGAATTTACCAGGAACAGTGGGATAAGACTTATGCCAGAAATCCAAACCATCCCTTCACCCGCAAAGTTGTGGAAGCCATCAATCAAGGGATTCTAGTTCTGTTTGCCGCTGGTAACTGTGGTGGAACCTGTCCTGATGGTCGTTGTGCCTCAGATTTCGGTCCTGGTAAAAGTATCTGGGGCGCGAATGGTCATCCCCTAGTGATGACAGTGGGCGCAGTTAACAAGAATGAACAGTTTGTCGGCTATAGCAGCCAAGGACCAGCGGCTTTGTCCCCCCAAAAGCCTGACTTCTGTTCCATCACCCACTTCCGGGGTTACTTCCCCTGTGATAACGGTACCTCTGCTGCCACACCCATTGCTGCTGGAGTAGTAGCCTTGCTCAAGCAAGCCAAGCCGAGCTTGACTCAGCAGGAAGTTAAGAAACTCCTGGAGAGTACTGCTAAAAATATTGGTTCTCAGGGATGGGATCAGCATTCCGGTACTGGTATTATTCAGCCCAAGGTAGCTTTTGACAAAATCAAAACTCCCCCACCCCGTCCTCGCCCTCGCCCCAGTGACGGTACTTGGAGTGACTGGGAAAATTTAGGCGGCTATGGCATATATAGCCCAGCGGCTGCTTCCTGGGGACCTAACCGCATTGACACCTTTGTGATTGGTACTGACCACGCTATGTATCACAAGTGGTGGGATGGCTCGGCTTGGCGCGGCTGGGAAAACTTAGAGGGTTACATTATTTCTACACCCGCAGCAGTTTCTTGGGGAGCTAACCGCATTGACACCTTTGTGGTTGGTAGCAATAATTCCCTGTACCGCAAGTGGTGGGATGGCTCGGCTTGGCGTGGTTGGGAAAATCTAGGGGGCTACTGCCTGTATGCTCCAGCGGCTTCTTCCTGGGGACCTAACCGCATTGACACTTTTATCATTGGTACTGACCACGCCCTCTACCACAAGTGGTGGGATGGCTCGGCTTGGCGTGGTTGGGAAAACTTAGGGGGTTACTCTATTTCTGCACCCGCAGCAGTGTCTTGGGGGCCAAACCATATCGCTACCTTTACCATTGGTCGCGATCGCGCTCTATACTACAAGACCTGGAATGGTTCCATTTGGACTCCATGGGAAAAACTGGGAGGCTACTGTCAGTATGGTATAGCTGCTGTCTCCAGGGGAGTCAACCAGCTAGATTGTTTCGTGATTGGATCCATGGGCAAGGTCTATTGCCGTTCCTGGGATGGTTCTGCCTGGAAAAATTGGAAAAACCTAGGTGGTTACAGCATTGCTGGGCTAGCAGCAGCATCTTGGGGACCTGACCGCCTTGATGTTTTTGTAGTTGCTGGTGATCATGCTCTGCACCACAAGTGGATGGGTTGAGGTAAAGCTTACTGATTAAGGAATTAAAGGTAAAGAATTAAAAATTAAGAATTAAAAATTAAGAATTACGGATTTTGAATTTTTAATTCTTAATTTTTAATTTTGAATGGTCGCGTTCGCGTAGCGTGACCTACGGTCAAGGGACTTGACGAATAGCTGCTACGGCCTTAAAAACTTTTATCTTTTGCAACTACTTCTTTA
>NZ_JAAHHE010000050.1:28945-35065 GCF_010692525.1 Moorena sp. SIO3B2 | reverse complement strand
AAGCTCGCACAGGCAAGTTAAGCACTACTGGAATTATTAGGATGTTATAACTTCACCTCAGTTCGATGTAAGAAATTGCTTAGTTTTTTCAGGAGTCAGGAGTCAGGATCTTCGAGTCATAAGTCAGGACAAAACTACAAAATTGATGACTACAGAATTGATGGGAATAATACAGAATTTTATTGTTGATAAAACGTCAGCCACAAGCCTTCAGCTAAAGGCTTGTGGCTGACGGCTGAACGCGCACGCGTGCGCGTTCAGCTATCAGCTAAAGGCTTGTGGCTGACGGCTTGTGGCTGACTGCTTATGATAAAACTCTGATTAATTACCAATTAACTGGTCAAGAATTTATCTTGATTCCATCTATCATGACTCAAAGCTCCTGACTCGATAGTCCTAAATTGTATTTAGAGCCTTTAATCAAACGTGCAAGATCTTAGCCTCGCTATTACCCGAGATCGCGCCAAAGCGCAACAGTAGTCAGAAACACATTTTTATTATAAATCTCAAATCCTTGTCTTGATGCAGCCGCTCCCCACTCGCGCTTTGCATCAATAAAATGTTGTTTAAATGGGAGACAGTTTACTTAATACTTAATACTTCATGCTTAATACTTAATACTTCATAGGTCGCTAAAATAACGAATCATTTCTTTTAATTAAGAAACGTAAAAAAAGTTAGGATTGTATGAAGCTAATCCCCTAATCTGTGATTATGACTAAGGTTTACGATCATAGAGGTGATTAATGACAATTCCTTTGCTAGAGTATCCTCCCTCAACCCAAAATCAGCGCGTCGCTGGATATGAGGTGCCCGGAGATGAGCAGCCTAAACTATACAGTACAGCGAATCTGCTGTCTCCATCGGAAATGGATGAGTTGATTAGGGCAGCCTATAGTCAAATTTTTAATGAACAACAGATTCTAAAAAGCAACCGCCAAAGCTTTTTAGAATCGCAGCTGAGATTTGGTCAAATCACGGTGCGTGACTTCATTCGTGGTCTAGCAACATCTGAACCTTTTTGGCAGCGCAATTATCAGACCAATAACAACTACCGTTTTGTCCAGATGTGTGTACAACGCATCTTGGGCCGTGATGTCTACAGTGAGCGGGAGAAGTTAGCCTGGTCAATAGTTTTAGCTACTAATGGGTTACAAAACTTTATTGATGCTCTGCTCGATAGCGACGAGTACCTGGAAAACTTTGGTGATCACACCGTGCCTTATCAGCGGCGGCGGATCATACCCCAGCGTACTCAAGGCGATCTACCCTTTGCCCGCATGCCTCGTTATGCGGAAGAGTACCGCACCCAACTGCAACAGCTGGGTTACTTCAAATACCAACCAATTGGTTTCAAAACTTATTATCCTCCTGCCTCAGTGCGCTTGGTAGCAGGAGTACTCACTAAGGCAGGGGCTGTAGTTGTACTTGGGGGAACAATTGCGATCGCCTTATCGGCCTGGGGTATTATCAGCCTGTAGCTGTGAGTGTAGGTTTGATAAGAAATGTTACTTAACTGCCAACGGCTAGAGAAATTAGCTGGAGTAAACAGCTGACCTGTGTCTTGAGCAGGAGGTAAGCAACCAAGAGGCTTCCAGCACCAACGTGGAGCCAATCCACAGGCTTGCCATGGCAAGCCAGTTCTGATCTGCCGTTGCAATCAGACATCAAAAAATCTTAAACTCTTAACAAGATGTAACGAATAAAGGCTCGACATCATTGTATAAAAGTTACCTGAAGGGTAAATAGTGACAGGCGAAAGCCAACCAACCGGTTGACACACAGCGTTCCTAGGTCTCTCACCAAAACGTGAAGTTTTGTAATTTTTCTTAACGATCCGTTTTGTTACCAAACTCATGGGACAAAGACTAGGACAAAGACCAAGACAGAGAGATAGGAGTATTGGCTGTGGCTGGAGCATGTTCTATCCCGTTCCCGTTTCAGACTGCTTGATTCAGTTTGATTCAGTCTGAGTCTGTTTAACTGAAGCCCGTTTTGAAACAAAACCAACTAACCTAGGAGATTCCGTCAATGTTTGATGCGTTTACTAAGCTTGTTTCTCAGGCTGATGCCCAGGGTCAATACATTAGTACTGAGCAACTAGATGCTCTTAGCGCTATGGTGAAGGACAGCAACAAGCGGATGGATGCAGTCAACCGCATTACCAGCAACTCTTCCACTATCGTGGCTAACGCGGCTCGCTCTCTGTTTGCTGAGCAACCCCAGTTAATCAATCCTGGTGGTAATGCCTACACCAGCCGTCGGATGGCTGCTTGCTTACGCGATATGGAAATCATCCTGCGCTATGTCACCTACGCCATTTTTGCTGGTGATGCTAGTGTGCTGGAAGACCGCTGCCTCAATGGTCTGCGGGAAACCTACCTAGCTCTGGGAACTCCTGGTGCTTCCGTAGCAGTGGGTGTAGAAAAGATGAAGGATGCTGCGATTGCGATCGCTAACGACTCCAATGGCATCACCCCTGGTGATTGCAGCTCTCTGATGGCTGAAATTGGCAGCTACTTCGACAAAGCAGCTGGTGCGGTTGCCTAAAACGCTAAAGGCATATCACTTGCTGTCTAACTATCACAACTTCAAACGTTTTTGAAAACTTGACAAAATATTAGGGAGATACCTAGACAATGAAAACCCCGCTTACAGAAGCCGTCGCTGCTGCTGACGCTCAAGGTCGTTTTTTAAGTAATACAGAAATCCAGACTGCCTTCGGTCGATTCCAGCGGGCTACAGCTTGTTTAGAAGCCGCAAAAGCCTTAACTGCTAAAGCCTCAAGCTTGACTGACGGTGCAGCCCAAGCGGTGTATAACAAATTCCCTTACACCACTACCATGCCTGGATCAAACTACTCATCTGACGCTACAGGCAAAGCAAAATGCTCCCGTGATATCGGTTACTATCTGCGTATGGTTACTTACTGCCTAGTTGCTGGTGGTACTGGACCGATGGATGAGTACTTGATTGCTGGTTTAGATGAAATCAACCGTACCTTCGAGCTGTCTCCGAGCTGGTACATCGAAGCCCTCAAGTACATCAAAGCTAACCATGGTTTAAGTGGTCAGCCTGCTAATGAGGCAAATAACTACATTGACTACGCTATTAACGCCCTGAGCTAATTGCTCTTTTGGCCTGGAAAGGTCAGTAGGTGTTAGCAAGAACTAGCGTCTGCTGACCTTTCCGGGCATTGTTTTGTCTATCTAGTTTGTCTATAGCAAAGGGAGCAGGGAGCAGGGAGCAGGGAGTAGGGAGTAGGGAATATGGCATCAAAAATGCTCACAATTGATTTAGGTACCCTATATCTACAAGGATAAAGTAAGAAATTGGTAGGTTTTTTGAGGATACAGGAGACAGGAGCTAAGTAAAATGAAAATTAACAAGTCTAAATTAGCAAGTTTAAATTAACAAGTTTAAATTAGCAAGTTAAAATGTTGCAGCCTAGTCTTGAGAATTATGTTGAGACTGATAACTCGGAGTCATTAACTGTAGAGCAAGCCATCGCCAATCTACAAGGCAACGACCAGGGGCTTCGCTATTATGCAGCATGGTGGCTAGGAAAGTTCCGAGTCCGGGAACCAGTGGCAATTGATGCCCTAATCGCTGCGCTACAGGATCAGGAGAACCAGACAGAATTAGGAGGATATCCTCTGCGCCGGAATGCCGCTAGGGCACTAGGCAAACTAGGAGACCATCGAGCTGTGCCTGCGCTGATTGATTGTTTAGACTGCTCCGATTTTTATGTTAGGGAAGCAGCGGTACAATCTTTAGGGATGTTAGAAGATCGTACCTGTATTCCCAAGCTGATCAAATTGCTAGACGGAGGTTTAGAAGCAGCCCAGCCTATACCCGGAAGTCCCCACCTCGCCCAACCCTACAATGCTGTCATCGAAGCCTTGGGGGATCTTGGTGTAACTGAAGCTATTGACCTGATTGAAATATTCTTAGAGCATCCTAACCAGTTGGAACAGTATGCCGCAGCACGGGCGATGTACCAGCTAACTCAAAACCCTACTTATGCTGAACGTTTAATCAAAGCTTTGAGTGTTGATCAAGTACTACTGAGGCGGGCAGCTCTTTCCGATCTCGGGGCAATTGGTTATTTACCAGCAGCAGATGCGATCGCTCAGACCTCGGCAGAAAATAATCTCAAGCTACTCGCCCTCAAAGGAATTCTAGAGCATCACTTAGAAAACCATCCCACTGATGGTTGCCACCTATCGGAGACTGCAATTAAAATTATGAACTTGATGGATGGTCTTCTCTGAAGTGTGAAGTTTAAAGGATGAAGGATGAAGGATGAAGGATCAAGTTTCAAGAATCAAAGATCAAGTTTCAAATAATTTTATCTAATCATTTATCTAACTATTTTATCTAACCATTTATCTAACTATTACTCCGCCACTGGTGGGTTTTTATCCTTTTACCTTTTGCTTTAAACCTACCACTAGGGAACGCCTAGGGCAAACAACATTTAACCTTAGACTGCTTCATGACCAACACAACCCAAGGCCAAGAATTAATTCGAGCTGTGGAAGAGGCAGATTCTGCCTATAGCTTAGTAAAAGCAGTAAAAGCCTTGGCTAATGCTCGTTTAGAGGCTGCGATTCCCACTTTAATTGCAGTTCTTAGCTACAATAACCCAGGTGCAGCAGGAGTAGCTGCGGGTGGGCTAGTGGGATTAGGTAAAACAGCAGTACGGCAATTGCTAAACCTAATTGATGACTATAACTACGGAGGTAGAGCCTGGGCAATCCTCGCACTAGCAGGAATTGGCGATCCTAGAGCCTTAGATACCTTAATCGAAGCAGCTGAAAGTGACTTTTCTATGAGCGTCCGTCGAGCTGCTACAAAAGGTCTGGGCAGCCTGGACTGGGAGGATATGCCTAAAGATAAAATTCCTGCTGCCCAAGACCAAGCTTTTAAAACACTACTGCTAACCTGCCAAGACTCAGAATGGGTAGTTCGTTATTCTTCCGTAGTAGGATTGCAAGGTCTAGCTACTGCGGTAGCGGTTACCTATCCGGATCTGGCTGAGAGTATCAAAACTCATTTAGCGCAAATGTTTAAGACTGAAACCGATTTAACAGTGCGCACCCGCATCCAACTGGCTATTCAATAACTTGCATGAAGGTTTAAGGTTTAAGGTTTAAGGTTTAAGGTTTAAGATTTAAGGTTAAATTACCAAAATTACTAATAAGTAATCAGGAACGCCGAATATTAAAACAACACCAATCCTGATGCTTCCAGAGGGTGGCGACAATCCAGTTATTTTGTTCGAGGGTATCAGCAATCGGTTTCACTTGATCTAATAACACACCACTGATAACTCCCCAGCTGGTGGGTTTCGCAATAGCACTTATTAATGGAATTAAATCAATAATCACCTCTGCCAGAATATTGCAGAGGATACCATCTACTGGTTGACCATTAGTAAGCTTAGACAAGGTTTCTACACTACCTTGTTCTATGACCAGATCCTGGTCAGACATGTTGTTAAGAGAGCGGTTGTTGCGGGCAGCACCCACTGCTAAGGGGTCAGTATCGACGCCATAGACCTTTTTAGCCCCTAACAACACCGAGGCAATGGAGAGAATGCCCGAACCACAGCCAATATCCACTACCACATTGTCCTGATCACTGCTGAAGCCTAGACGCATCTCTAATGCTTCCAGGCATAACTGAGTGGTGGGATGGGTACCTGTGCCAAATGCTGCTCCAGGATCAAGGCGTAACAACATCCGTTCGGAAGGGTCTGGTAAAGGTAGCCAAGCGGGATAGATCAAAAAGCGATCGCCAACTTCTTGGGGTTCCCAGTATTGTTTCCAACTACTTGCCCAATCTTCCTCATCAATCAGGTGCCACCGAGTTATCGGTACTGGCAGACCTACAGTAAGGGCGTCCTGATTTACCCAAAGGGCAAGGGCGGCCAAATCCAACAGCTGTGCTTGTATTTGGGGTAAGTGAGCAAGCACTAGTTGAGAATGTCCCTTAAGCTGGCTGGACATTCCTCGACAACCAAACTTCTCCAATCGCCAGAAGATTAAATCCTCTAAGGCAGAGTCGCACAAAATTTGAATTTCCCACCAGCTATTTGCCATATCTTAGTTCCGA
>NZ_JAAHHE010000050.1:0-28223 GCF_010692525.1 Moorena sp. SIO3B2 | reverse complement strand
AGCAGAGAGCCAATTTTACCAATAATTCCCGGCATATCCCGGTGTACGGTAAACAGCATATAGTGAGTGGGAGGAACATTAATCGGGAATTCGTCGATACTGGTAATGTGGATTTCCCCATCATTCAACAGAGCACCCGTTACAGAATGTTTTCCCATGGACCCGGTAGCTGATAGATGTAGGGATCCAGAATAGTCTCGCATCGAAGCATCCCTGGTTTCAATTACCCGAATACCCCGCTCTTTTGCCTCAATGGATGCATTGACATAGTTTACCCGCTCTCGCAGTGCCTGGGAAAGTAAGCCTTTCAGGGCAGCAACCACTAAGGGCTGGCTTTCGTTGGTAGCTAACTCTCCCTGTAATCGGACATCAAGTAATTCAATGCGTCCCCCCGCCAGTTGAGCAACTAGGTTACCCAGAGTTTCTGCCAACTCCATGTATGGTCTGAGTTTTTCAATCACATTGGGTGACAATCCAGGAATATTAACTGCTGAACGGGCCGGTAAGCCTAAGAGGACATCCCGAATTTGTTCGGCTACATCAACAGCAACATTAACTTGGGCTTCTGCGGTAGATGCCCCTAGGTGGGGGGTCAAAACTATTTCTTTCCCCAATTCACGCAAGGGAGATTCTCCTAGTGGTTCTGATTCATAAACATCCAATGCTGCACCAGCAATCTGACCCTCTTTTAGTGCCTTAGCCAGGGCTTCTTCATCAATAATGCCTCCTCTGGAACAGTTGATAATTCGGGCAGTCGGCTTCATCTTAGCAATGGCTTCGTCATTAATTAGATGAGTGGTGTCTGGAGTTTTGGGGATATGCAGTGTGATGTAATCAGACTCCCGCAACAGCAAATCCATCTCGACTAAACGACAGCCTAGCTGTTCCGCCCGTTCCACGGAAATGAAGGGATCATAGGCCAGCAACTTCATTCCCATTGCTCGGGCTACGGTTGCCACATGGGAGCCAATTTTACCCAAGCCAACTACACCAAGGTTTTTTTTGTAAACTTCTGTGCCAATAAAAAGCTTACGCTGCCACTTATTGCTTTTAACTGACTGATTAGCATCGGAGATATGGCGAGATAGAGCTAGCATCATGGCCAGGGCATGTTCGGCTGCGGCTATAGTATTTCCTTCCGGAGAGTTAACCACTACAATCCCATGACGAGTTGCTGCTGGAATATCGACATTGTCAACCCCAACACCAGCACGACCAATGATCTTGAGTTGCTTGCCCGCCTCAATTACCTCTTGGGTAACGCGGGTGCCAGAGCGAATCATCAGAGCATCATAGTCTGGGATAATTGTCAATAGTTCTTCCGGTGATACATTCGGATTGAAATTAACCTCAGCAACTTGGGAAAGGATATCAATCCCAGCTTGATCAATTGAGTCAGAAACAAGAACCTTAGACATGACCAGGAGATAGGTTAATGGGCTATACACACGGTGCTGGAGCTATTCGATGAGAAACTAAGATCAACCCCAAGAGTACTAGAGATGAATCATCATCCAATAGCACTTAACTACAAGGAAATGTAGTTGAACAGGTCGATTTGTTCACATTCAGTAGCTCTGACCGCAGTATGCTATCTTAACTGCAAAGGTATCCCTGGATAGCTAGTGATCTAAAAGATTTTAAGTTTCCCCCATCTTTGATGGAAAATTTCTCAAAACTCTCACTGTTGAAAACCCCTGTGCTTGAGGCGGGGGATCAAAACGAGCTCAAGGAAGAGTTCAAGTCAAGTTCATATCTAGATAATCAGCACAACTGGCGATGAAATATGTGATTGCTGTATTCCCCAACCGCATTAAGGCAGAAGAAGCTTATACTGCTTTGGAAAAAGAAGAGTTACCTATGGATCGAGTAAGTATCTTGGGTAGAGGATATAAGAGTGCTGATGAGTTTGGATTCATTGACCCCAAACAACAGGGAATCAAGGGAGCCCGACGCATGGCATATTGGTTGATTCCCTTTGGATTTGCGGCGGGTTATCTGTTCAATGTGCTAACTGAAATAAAACTGTTTGGCTTCTCTAGTGAAATTGGTAACCATCTCCTGGGAGGGGTATTTGGTGCGATCGCAGCAGCAATGGGTAGCGTTTTCGTTGGAGGTGGGGTTGGGTTGAGTGTTGGTAGTGGTGATGCACTGCCTTATCGGAACCGTCTGAATCAGGGGAAATACTTAATTGTGGTTCAGGGATCCGAGAGTTTGACGGAGCTAGGGACTAAAATTCTGGGTCAGTTTCAGCCGGAGACTATTCAAAGGTATGAGTTCCTGGAGAGTAATTAAGGGTTGCGCAATTATTTTTGTGGTAAAAATCCCAAAGGCGCAAAGAGTGGTAAGTAACTAACCATAAATGTAAATAAAAATCAATAAAATTTAAGAAAGATAACTTTTATATTTAGTAATGGGTAATAGATGCTATAGGAAACTAATTACCTATTGCTAAATCGTAAGCATTCAGCTGTCAGCGGTCAGCCGTCAGCTTATTTTATTCAAAAGCTGTTCAGTGTAGCGTGGGTGGAACAGGCTTCTAGCCTGTGACTTAGCGCATTAGCTGATAGCACCTCAAGTAGCGTGTGCGTAGCACATAAGCTGATAGCTGATACGCGACACGCTGATAGCTGATAGCTTACGCTAAATCCTAATTACAATTTGAGGAAATAATTATTTAAAATTTGGAATCAAACGTCTTTAACAAGTTATTATAAATGCTACCTAGAGAAGAACTTTTAAAAAGTGTAGAGAATCGAGAGGATGTGGCTCGTGTGATTGACCAAGCTGATCAAGCAATTAAGACTTGGGAGGTGGTATTGACTGATTTTCTATCACCGCCAGTTTTGGTAGAGGTTGCTCAGCAGTTTCAACGGTTGACAGAGGTGCAATTACTGGCTTGGGGGGGATATCCTCAAGCGGAACGACAACGGTTAGGGATTGCCCGTGAGGAATTGCCTCTGGATCAATCTCAGGTAGAGGTGGTCGGTTTGGATATTGCTGGGAATTTTTTGTTTGATACGGCAACTCACCGGGATTTCTTGGGCGCAATTCTGGGAACTGGATTGGTGCGAGAGAAGATTGGGGACATTATTGTCTTGGGAGAGCGAGGTGCTCAGGTGATTGTCGTACCAGAATTGGTAGAGTTTCTGGAGCTGAATTTAAATCAGGTTCGTTCGGTACCTGTCAAAACTCAACGGATTGATTTGAGTGAACTCAAAGTTAAGGAACCGAAAAAGAAACTCAGAACAACAACAGAAGCTTCCATGCGTCTAGATGCGATCGCATCGGCTGGGTTTGGTATGTCCCGCAGCAAGATGGTGGATTTCATTACCACTGGGGATGTGCGGGTTAACTGGAAAGAGGTCAAACAATCTAGCTATACAGTCAAATCTGGAGATTTGATTGCCATTCGTGGTAAAGGACGCTTGGAGGTTGGGGATGTCTCTATTACTAAAAAACAACGATATCGAGTTGAATTAACGCGATACATCTGAAACAGGCTGGGGCTTCAACATTCGCTGTGTTCAATGTGTTCAATCCCCTTTGTATAAGATAAATTGAGAAAGGTACATATAAAAAGTCTATAGGCTGTCAACACCCCATACCCTGACTGGGAGTAAAGACCCCAGCTGGTTTTTCCTCCCCCGTCGCCCATAGGTGTGGTTTCCACGCTCCCGTGAAGTTTTAGCTTCCGGCAAAAGAAGCCCCACATCTGCGACGCTTGGCCTTTGGCCACGCTAAGGGAACGCGCTTGAGTGTGGGATGAATTTTGCACAGAGTATTTCACGAAAGACCAAGCGATGTGTTATTTTTTATATACTGACTTTCAAAGCCGTTCGCGTAGCGTGGCCAAAGGCCATAAATGCTGGTTTGTCGGTGGAACATTATTAAAAAAAAGTCAAAAAAACAGAGCGGTAGGGCAGTCCGTTCTTAAAGCGCAACGCCTCCTAAGCAATAGCCGGATTGGTTGCGAAGCCTACACTGAATCTTTCGATTCAGTGTAGGAGCTGTCACATGATTATTACCACTTCCGTGCTGCAAAGCTTACTGCAAGCTATACCTATACTGCGGTCACAGGTGTACTTCAAGTCTTCTTTGACCGCACTTTCCCATGCCATGGAAGATCAGGTATTAGCTGGCTCAGAGCAGCCGTTGGTCATTGCTAGCTTCCAGCGAGAGCGTTTCTACCGTCAGGAAGCTCATCGATATCGACGCATTGCTCAACAGACCCCCCAAGTCTATGTACTAGCAGCACCGGAAACAGAATTTAAGAGTAGTTCAGAGTATCACGAAACGGTGGCATTTGAACCCAACGATACCCTCTCTCAAGAATGGCATTTGGTAGTTATTGGGCAAAGTTACACAAACTGTTTGATTTGTCAAGAACGACCCACACCAATACTAGAGGTGACCAATGGGGAAATGGACTCATCCCGACGTTTTGAAGGCATCTGGACATTTGACCGGAGGGTGAGTCAAAAAGCAGCTGAGATATTACTCAATCGCATTCAAATTTACCGACCTGAACTGGCAGCTAAGATTGAACAGGCTAAATCTCAGTATTTAGATCAGTATTTAGAGAATTCATTAGTAGTTAGTGCTCAATTAACCCGAAACTCTACCAGTAATCTATCCCCTCTCGACCAAGCTCAAAGTTCCGAAAATTCTGACCCTTTTGTCCAGCGCTTGGTGACTTACCTACAGGCAGGTCAGTATAAATTGCTCAAAGCCTATCGCTCCATTGCTGCTCAGGGAAAGAAAGAATCTCTGATCAACTCTATTTCCAATGCCATTAGGCGATCCCTTGACCCCAATGCCATTCTTGAAGTCGCTGTGCAAGAGTTGGGTAAAGCCCTTGAAGCATCACGGTGTCTGATTTATCGCTGTAAAGGAACAGATACCACTACTATCATCAATCATGAGTTTTTAAATACTAAGGGGGATCAACCATTAGTGCCCACACTAGGAAAGAGATGGCCATTGCAAGACAATTGCCTATTCCAAGAGGTTGTCCAGAGTGGAGAAGCGATTTATGTAGAAGACACCCAGAGAGATCCTAGGATTAACGGTACTAATTCCACAAATAAAACTGGTAATCGACGATCAAAAACCTTGCACAATCTAGTCCAAGAGTTTGCCATTCGCTCTTGGCTGAAGGTACCAGTGCTGTATCAGGGTCAGTTATTGGGCATGTTAGATATACATCATTGTGGCTCCCAAGCTTATCAATGGGAAAAGGATGAGTTAGCCTTAGTGGATGCGATCGCAACTCAAGTCGGTGTAGCTCTAATTCAAGCCGAAGCCTACGCCAACCTAGAAGATTTGAATCAGCAGCTAGAAGCTCTTGACCGCACCCGTAGCAATTTAGTCGCGATTACAGGTCATGAACTGCGGACTCCCCTATCCACAATTCAAGTATGTCTTGAGAGTCTAGCTAGTGAGCCAGATATGTCCCTAGAATTGCGTCAGGTGATGCTCAATACTGCCCTCGCTGACGCTGAACGAATGCGGAAACTGATTCAGGACTTCCTGACTCTTTCCCGCTTAGAAAGTGGTCGTGTTGAATGGCACCCAGAATCCCTGTCCCTAAGAGAGTGCATCGACCTTGCCCTGAGTAATGTTTGCGCTCGCCGTTCTGAAGATGAACGACCTAGTTTATCGGCTCAAGTTCCAGATAACCTTCCATTAGTCAAAGCCGACGGAGAGTGGCTAGTTGAAACTCTAGCTAGACTTCTCGATAATGCCTGCAAATTTACCAGCCCACAAGGAGAAGTAAAAATAAGTATCCAAACACTGGACAATTCCATGATAGTAGTTATTATCGAAGATTCTGGACGTGGTATTGAACCCAATCGGCTGGAAGCTGTGTTTGACCGCTTCTATCAAGAAGAAGGTGCTCTGCGGCGAACTACTGGGGGAACAGGGCTAGGTTTAGCAATTTGTCGCCAAATTGTCAAAGGCTGGGGTGGAAAAATTTGGGCAAATTCAGCTGGCAAAGACCAAGGTTCTCAGTTTTACTTTACTGTTCCTATTATCCAAACTCCAAAGTCAAAGCACTCAAAAGCTCGGCGTAAACGTTAGGGGATTCGAGATAGCGAAAGTTTGGGAGTGCTACAAAAGTAGTGATTTTAGCTCCTGTTACCTTGACCAGACCGTAAGCAAATCACCATATCTTTAGCACTACCAATACTTGAACCTTAATCTTTCATCCTTGATCAGCCGTTATACCTCTAAATTAGAGATTATTCAGTTAGAAAAAAAACGTCAAACCCTATTCCCCTGCTCCGGAGCTCTCTGCTCTCTTGCTGTCAGAACCATCAAATTCAAATGAAGACCAGCTTACTAAGGGGACAATCGTTTAATCACCCAATCCCGATCTTCACCACGATTGTAGAGCAACCGATCGTGGAGCCGACTGGGACGTCCCTGCCAAAACTCAATTTCTGATGGAATCACCCGGAACCCTCCCCAGTGGAGTGGACGAAGTACCTCTTTATTTTCATAGTCCTGCTTCAGTTGCTGTAGCCGTTGCTCTAACACCTCACGACTAGGGATGACTTGGCTTTGATCTGACACCCAAGCCCCCAGCTGAGAACCCTTGGGGCGGCTGTTAAAATAATCATCAGACTCAGCGGCTGTTAGCTTCTCCACTCGCCCCTCAATCCGTACCTGTCGTTCTAACTCAGCCCACCAAAACGTGATGGCAGCCCAAGGATTCTCGATTAACTGCTGCCCCTTGTTACTGTCATAATTAGTGTAAAAGACAAATCCCCGCTGATCGTAGCCTTTCAGCAGTACCATCCGGGCAGAAGGTTTACCATCGGGTGTTGCTGTCGCTATAGTCATGGCATTCGGTTCTGGCAATTGGGCAGCCACTGCCTGGTCAAACCAAATTTTGAATTGCTCAAAAGGATTGGGGTGGACATCGATTTCACTCAAACCCTTCAATGTGTATTCCTTACGTAAATCAGCTATTCTAGTATTCATGTGTCTTGCCTTATAATTGACCAGTTTTGGTGGCATTTTTTATACCTCCCTACCAAGCAGGTGTAGGCTTGAAGGAAAATCCAACTGCTGCTATACTGCACACAGTCATAACCTGAGCTAATCCAAGCTCCCCCCAGCCCCCCAAAATAGCGGGGGGAGAAGAGATAAAAAGTTCAGTTGATGACCGTGCCAAGTAGATGTCCTTGACCTGTGGGCGTTGGGACACCTGTGCACGTTCCAGTAATCGGCAAGTTAAAAAAGCCGATTTTTCGTGTTATCTGTTGTAGAAGTAGTAAGCAACTGCAACGGTTTTGGATTAAGCTGATGCGACAGATTAATTTTTTGCTGATTTTCTCTCTATGTCTGGCACTAGTCTTATTTGGCTTGGAAAATACCCAATCTGTTTCCATTAGGATTATTGATGGTATCCAGGTTAAGGCTCCCTTGGCGATTGCACTGATTCTAGCCATGTGGCTTGGAGCAGTAATAGCCTGGTTATTCAACTTGTGGACGCGATTTATCAATTTTATAGGAACTCGTAAGATGGTTGGGCAGATACGCTCGAAGGATGAACAGATTAGACAATTAGAAGACGACATTCAACAATACAAAATTGAGATTGAACAGAAACAGTTTCTCTTATCGGCATCTGACCCAATGGGAGATAATCCACTATTAGACTAATTCTAGGATTACCATAATTCTAGGATTACCATTGGGGATTGGTAAAATGTGAAGGAACTGAATCTCCCCTATACGCTATAGGATTCAATGCCTGAGCAATATAAGTCTAACAACAATGTTGTTTACTCTTGTAAGTACCCTGTTGTAGTTTGCCCTAAGTACAGACAAAAAGTTCTGACAGGCAACCTTGAGAGCACGCTCAAAGAGTTAACTAGAGAAGCTTGCCCAAACATGGACTAAGAAATTATAGCGATGGAAGTAATGCCAGACCATTTACATCTTGGGATCGAACTTAACTCTAAGTTTGGAGTTTATAAAGCAGTCAAACATTAAAGGGATGTCTTCTATAATATCTCAGAAAATAATTGCCGCAACTTCGCTCTAGACTGCCTACGCTTTGGACTAAAAGCTATGGGCGTTTGTCCCGCTGGCGGTGGGTCTATCGAAGTTATTAAGAAGTACATACAAGACTAAAAGCGCCAGTAAGTTGTTCTATTTGAGGAGTGAAATTTACTGCCGATAGAGGAATATAAAGGCTACCATTGCACCAGGAAAAATCGCCAATTTATGGTTTCTATTCAGATCAATCCTGTTTGTTTCAGAGGTGGTATTCAATGTCTCTACAAGAGTGAAAATTTAAGAGGTAAAATTTACGCTTATTTATTTTTGTTGTCCTATTTGTCCTCCCTCCAAATTATACAATACCGATGCTACCAGACTTGATGTGACCCCAAAAAGAACTTCCGCAGTAACTCTACCTGTAGGGTCACCCTACTAGTTATAGCTTATAGGGTTTGGTGCCTAGTTTTGTGTAAGTCCTGCCGTCAGTTAATTGACCAACAGTATCGAACAAGACATGGCTATATATTAGTCAATAGACTTGATCCTATAGATGACTACAACACCTGCTACCGAAGCGATCGCTATTCTCATTGATGTGGCACAGCGGGGAGAAATTGACCCATGGGATGTTCAGGTAATTGATGTCATTGACCGCTATCTAAGTACACTGGCATTAGACAGTGATCCAGAACTTGGATACCGTGACACGGACTTGTCTCAGTCTGGGCAAGCTTTTCTATGGGCATCCATGCTAGTTCTACTGAAAGCCGATACCTTGGAACGTTTAGAAGAACCCGAGGAGTTGGAGGAATCCGAAGAACTGGATGGGTCCGAGGAAATTGATGGCAGGGGAGATAGAGGTTTGCCTCGCCATCTAGAACGTCATATACGCCGTCGCTCTGCTGCCCGACCCCCTAAAAGACGCCCAGTAACCCTGCCAGAGCTAATTCAACAGTTGCAAGAGATGGCAGTCCAACTGGGTGAAAAGCCCTTACCTTCCCCTAAAAAAGGGACTCGCTCTAGTGCCCGTAGTCAGGCAGCTCGTATTGCCCATCTAGCTCACGATGAAAACCTGACCGAGATTGCCACACGGCTGGAGGAATTTCTATGCCGCTACTGGTATGACCTAGCGGCAGACAAAGATTGGCTGAATTTAAATCAGTTGTTAGAGTGGTGGACGTTATCCCCATCATCAGTTGCATCAACTTCCGTTGGTTCTTCTTACCAGGAGGACAAACTGGGAACAGCCAAGATGTCGGCAAAAGCTGACACAGAAACAGCAATCACTCCTATTGAATCACCAATAGGGGACAGAGTTAGTGTTTTCTGGGGACTGCTATTGTTATCTGCTCAGTCTAAGGTTGAGTTATGCCAAGAGGAATTCTACCAAGATCTAAAAATCCGTAAATTGGAGTCATGAACCCCACGCTTAAAAGCAGGGGCTTGTAACATCAACTAGCCTTGTCAGGAAACCAGGAATTCTCAGCTGGAGTCACTCAAAGCATCACTCAAAGCATAGGTTACAGAAAATTCCAGCTTGTTTGCCCCTGTGTAATAGTAGCGGGGATGAAAACGAGTTAGGGACTTTAGTCCCTTGTGCTAATCGTGGGTGAGAGCTCAAGGACTAGTTAGAATCGTACTCAATTGCCCACATCAACCTCTATGGATTTAGTTTAAGGAGAAAAGATACATGAAAGCCATGATTCTGGCAGCTGGCAAGGGAACTCGCGTTCGCCCTATCACTTACACTATTCCCAAGCCATTGATTCCCATCCTGCAAAAACCAGTAATGGAGTTTTTACTAGAACTATTACGACAACATGGCTTCGACCAAGTTGTGGTCAACGTCTCTCACTTGGCTAACGAAATTGAAAGCTATTTTCGAGATGGGCAACGCTTTGGCGTTGAAATTGCTTATTCCTTTGAAGGTCGCATTGTCGATGGTCAACTGGTTGGGGAAGCCCTCGGCTCAGCTGGTGGCATGCGCAAGATCCAGGACTTTTATCCCTTCTTTGATGATACATTTGTGGTGCTCTGTGGTGATGCCCTAATTGACCTGGACTTGACAGCAGCAGTTAAATTCCATAAAGAAAAGGGAGCAATTGCTACCCTAGTGGCAAAACCTGTACCACGAGAACAGGTTTCTAGCTACGGTGTCGTAGTTACAGATGAAACTGGTCGAATCAAAGCTTTCCAAGAAAAACCCTCAGTTGAGGAAGCCCGCAGTACCAATATCAACACAGGAATTTACATTTTTGAGCCAGAAATATTTAAATATATCCCCTCTGGTCAGGAATATGATATTGGGGGCGAACTGTTTCCCAAACTTGTGGAAATGGGGGCTCCTTTCTATGCGGTGCCAATGGATTTCCAGTGGGTTGATATTGGTAAAGTGCCAGATTACTGGCGAGCTGTTCGAGGTGTCCTGCTCGGAGAAATCAAGAATGTACCGATTCCTGGCAAAGAAGTCGCTCCCGGAATCTATACTGGTTTAAATGTGGCCGTAAATTGGGACAAAGTGGATATCAAAGGTCCGGTTTACATTGGTGCTATGACCCACATCGAAGATGGGGCAAAGATTATCGGACCAACTATGATTGGTCCCAATTGCTGGATTTGTAGCGGAGCAACCGTTGAGAATAGCGTAATTTTTGAATATTCTCGCCTTGGAGCCGGAGTACGTCTAGTGGATAAGTTAGTGTTTGGACGCTATTGTGTTGATAAGACTGGTGCGGCTATTGATGTTCAGGCGGCAGCTCTAGATTGGCTGATTACTGATACCCGCCAGAGTTTGCCTGTGACTGAACCAGCAGAACGACAAGCGATCGAGGAAATCCTGAGCAGCAAGAGTTAAAAGGTTCACGTAAATCCCCGTCCTGATAGAAGGCGGGGATTTACCCAGCTAAACAGCGTTAAAGAAATTTTCCAATTCAAGATCACACAAGAGGATCACGCGTATTTGGTAGTTGCTACTTTGAAATATTGACTATAATGGAAAAAGGAAATAACTGCAAGGGGCCTTAATGGTTTCGACGTGTTGGTGAAAGCTGACCCGTGATTCAGGTCGAGAGTGAGTCTTCTCTCGCAAATACCGGACTCAAAAAAATTGTAACTGCGAACAACATCGTTCCTTTTGCTCGTAAGGCTGCACCTGCTGTTGCCTAAACACCTATAAACAGGTTCGAGCGTCTGTAGTTTGACTCCGTTAAGGACTATAGACTTAACCCCAACGGATGCTCTAGTAAGCTGTCTTTGGTCGGTTTGCTAGCTAAGACTTCACCAAAGCATCCTGTCATCCGGGATAAGGGATGATCCCCGCTC
Source organism: Moorena sp. SIO3B2 (assembly GCF_010692525.1). Lineage (NCBI taxonomy): Bacteria > Bacillati > Cyanobacteriota > Cyanophyceae > Coleofasciculales > Coleofasciculaceae > Moorena > Moorena sp. SIO3B2. The sequence goes on along the minus strand of NZ_JAAHHE010000050.1, from coordinate 16,886 downwards.
CGAGGGTTAAAGGGGCTAAGCCTGTGAATGAGCGATAAGTAAATAACCAGGGCGGACACGGGTTCAATTCCCGTAGGCTCCATTAAAAAATAAATATGACCATAAATATCACCAATTCAGATTGATTTCCCTGAATAAATCCAGAAAATCATCGTTAATTTTATCAGTGTTAATTTTTATTGTCTTAGGAACCATGGAAGTTGTTATTCCGTGATTATAGTTAACTGTAATCACCAATCAATACTTCCACTTCTCTATTGATTAATCTGTTGATAGCAGTTCTCAAAAAGGTTCGGTAAGTCTTGGAAAAATAGGATTAATTTTACTGATAAAAATAATAGGAGTGACTATCCTGTCACTAATTAATCAATCTGTTATCGATGCGTGTTTATTAGCTTAAGCTAACCCCACCTCAATCAAACATTCTCAATCAAACATTGTAGATAGGGTTAGCTTAAGCATTCTGTTCAACCTGGATTTAGTACTATCGGGTTAAGAGCTTATAACGTGATCTTAATAAGCACCATGCCTATTAAAGATTACCATGATAGTTTTCAGAATCAGCTTCAGGTCGTAGCCGATAGACCACTTACGTTGGTAATCCAAGTCCATAAGAACCACATCTTCAAAGTCAGTCACCTTTGAACGACCATTGGCTTGCCATTCACCGGTGATTCCAGGTTTAACTCTTAAACGCTTATAGTGATGGCGCTTGTAGCCCATTACTTCATCAAAGGTAGGAGGACGAGTTCCGACTAGGCTCATATCTCCGATCAAGACATTCCAGAATTGGGGAAATTCATCAAGACTGGTACGACGTAGAAAGCCTCCGATCCGACTGATACGGGGATCATTTTCATTTTTGAATATATGACCTTTAGCTTGGTTTTCTACTAAGTGCTTGAGTTTGTCTGCACCCACGATCATTGAGCGGAATTTCCTGATTTGGAAGGGTTTGCCATTCAGACCACAACGGATCTGACTATAAAATAATGGACCGGGATCGACTATCGACATAGCGAACGCAATGGGAATTGCGATGCTCACGGTAATTAATAATCCAACCAAAGCTCCAATAATATCAATTAATCGCTTGATATTATTGTTAGCTGAATGATGAACCTCTTGCTGAAATAAACAACTGGGTATTCTGTTATCCCAAATTGGTGAATCAACCGAGGTATAAGCAGAAGACTTGGAGATAATCACGGCTTTTTATTAGTTATCTAAAGTTGATTAAACGACGAAATAATTGCTTGAAATACCAAGGCTGATAGAACAGTTATGCTCAAGGGAGCTAACTTGCTTAGGTAGTTTTTGCCCAAACTTTACGGAATAGTCTCCTGCCATTTTTTAAAATATTTGGTAGGCACCCACTAACCCTAAAGTCTTTGTTGTCAACTAAATAGTCTATTAACCAGACCGCTGAAAACTTTAAAAGTTCCCGCTAAAGTAGATATTTTTTTATAAAAGTAACTGATATATAGGTAGATGACCTAGTCATTTTTATTGACCGCCTTATTAATAATTTTTAATCGAAGCCTCTGCTCATAGTATTTTGGTTTGTCAAAAAAGGAGTAGTATATTTTGTATCATTTCACTGAACTTTCACATTGTATCGGCGAATTCGTGAAGGGATTGTGAATTGGGGTTGAATTAATTGACTTCCAGTCTGAATTTTGGTAATAATAGTTAACTATTACTAATCAAAAAATGACTCGAAATGATTAGAAGTTAAAATAATGCAATTGATGTTAAAATGATGTTAAAATGCTAGGTATACATCCCTCAAGACTACTTCTGATCCCAAATCCAAGTTAAAAACCTCCTTTATAATTAAGTCACGGGGCGAAGCCTTGGGTCAAAGGCAGGTAAACGCAAGCTTATCTAGCCGCAACTTCCCTCTCGACTGGGCTAAAAGGGGGCTATAAAAGCGGATTTAAGATCACAGATAAGTAAACACGGCTATAGCTTAGCCATGTTGCCAGCTTGGCAGTAATTTTCAAGAATTTACCGAAAACAGAACAGAAGCGCTTCATCCGAGTCTCTTAAGAGCGTCCCACGGATTGCGAAGGGCTGACGCCCCGCTGCGCGAACACATCTGTTCTGTAATGAAAGAAACTTGCATCGTCAAAAGCCACTATTTTGCTCAAAGCTTTTGAATATTCCGATCCATCCCGTGCCCCCGCCCCACTCCATACCCCAAAAACCCCACACCCTCTCAAACGTTAAAGCTACTTGTCACCCCTTGAGGTAATTCACACCCATCTGTTCACACAAATCTGTCAAGGCATTAATAGTAGCAATGACTTCTGAATGGTCAACGGAGTCATTGGTCCGAGATGTCTTCTGGGACTCTGGCGTAGCATCGGCTAAGTGCGATTGGCCGTAGGCCACGCTACGCGATCGCAATGGTGTCTTTTCTTCAGACAATCCTATGCCCCAGGATTGAGGCAACTCTCCTGTTGACCAATCCATTGCTGGTTCCTGAGTCAAATCTGATTGGCCTTTGGCCACGCTACGCGAACGGTCAGACACCACCTCAGTCATAGTCAGAGAGTTTTTGTGCAATAAGGTTTCCGGATGTAATTGAAAGCTATCCTTATCCTCAAGTTGAACCTGTACATCCGGTGGTTGTTGTGAGGAAGACCATAGGCTTGAAGATTCTCGTCCTAACTGCTGAGCTAGACGATTCACAAAGGCAGCAAAAAACATTTCTCCCTGCATGCCTAAGCTGTGCATTTTTTCAAGTTCCTGAGATAAAGACTCCTGGTAACCTTGAAGATCTCTGTGTAGGGTCTCAAAAATCAACCGCTGGTTAACATCTATATTCTGTATGAGTTGATCAGATTGTTTTTGAAGCTGCTGTAGTTGCTCAATCACCTTTTGTCTTTGGACTACAGCAACAATCTCGTCCTGATTTGAAGGCAATCGGTTGATTGAGTCATCACTAGTGGGATTCTGTTTTAAGTGAGCTTCCCAATTCGCTAAAATTTGAGATAGCTTTTGCGTCAAGCTTTCGACAAGGCGGTTGATTAGCCCTTGTGAGAACTCTGAAGCAATCTGCACATTTGCAGTTTGTTGTTTGGTATAGTAATCCAGCTGCTGCTTGGTACTCTCCAAACGCTGAATTTCTCGTACCAGAGACTCCCGCTGTTGCTGTAGAGCCTCCAACTCTACCTGCCATGGTTTCGTCAAATCGGTACGTAGATGGTTCATTTCTTGATTAACCGCTTGCAGGATTTGCTGCACTTCCTCCTGAACAGATGTGGGTACTCCCGTCTGAGATGGGGTTACTGTAGTACTTGTATTGTCCGATTCTACCCCTAGTTTTTGCTGTTGGGAAACTAGGTAGCTACGAACTTTCCGCAAAACCTGGTGTGCAGCCGCTAGGTCACCAGACTTGAACCATGGTAGAGGAAAGTCAGGCTTATGGAGGATGTGGTCAATATCAGCAATCAGAGATTGAATGTCGGTTTGAGCAGTCACTTTGAAACCCTTGACGAGAACAAATTGAGTCATACAGGAGTGAGAGTCAACCCCCTGTGTCTAATGTTAAATTGCCAGAGTCACCAAACTATTACAAATTGTTCATCATGGAGCATAATAACTGTACTTACCCGATGTGATTATTGCCAAGCCCTCTACCAGAATGAGCCTACCTCAGCTCACTGCAAGTAGTTTAGCTCCAGTAGAATCTTTGTTTGTCAAGGCAATTTCACTCACATCAGTCATTTTCGTTGGTCTACCAAAGGTGGTGAGGTTAAGCAGATCTGTTTCATTGGCTTCTTTTAGTTGACACAGGCAAACTCCCTGACTCACTTGATTTGACAGCGGATCATCTATCTATTCAAGGTGTTTACGAAGCGCTCATGATCCCATGGAAGACCGATACAATTCATCTGAAGTTAACTCTAATGTTCATGATTCGATGGCTAGCACTCCTTTTTTTGCTGGCTTACCAGATTCTAGTGTCAAAAAAGCCATTATTAATATGGTTAGCCGTAGCCATCCTGCAAATCGAGTGATTTTACTTGAGAATGACTGGGGGGGGTCTGTCTATTTCATCTTAGATGGTTGGGCAAAGATTCGCACCTATAACCTGGATGGGAAGGAGGTGACCCTCAATATTCTTGGGAAAGGAGAAATCTTTGGTGAAATGGCAGCCTTAGAAGAAGTACCTCGTTCAACAGATGTGATTACCTTAACCCCTACAACCATTGGTAGTATACCCGCTCAGGATTTTACCCAGTTAATTCATACGGAACCTTTGGCTGGTGTCCACTTAGCTCAGTTGATGGCAAAGCGTCTGCGTCAGGTTAACCGACGCCTACGCTTGCGGGAGTCAGATAGTACCTCACGAGTGGCAGACACCTTGTTGTTTCTAGCTGAAGGACAAGGCAAATTGAAACAAAGAGGAACTGAGATTCCTAACTTACCTCATCGAGAGATAAGTAGCCTCAGTGGATTGGCGCGGGAGACGGTCACACGAGTCCTGACAAAGCTGGAGAAGAAAGGCTTGATCATGCGGGATCACGATACCCTTTTTATCTGTGATCTGCCTGCTCTCGAAAAGATGATTATCTAGTCTTGATATATAAGGTATCTGCAAATGAGGAGAAATTTGAGATGGGCTAAGATGCAAGGGTACTTTAACAGTATCTCTTCTGTTATCATCTGTCCCTTTCCTCAAGAGGTTACTAAATTTGCATGAGTGATTCTTTTGATGATGGTCAAGCGGCTTCACAAGATCTCTTTGCCCAATCTAAAAACAAACCCACAAAATCAACAACGGAATTCCCTAAGAGCAATGCTGATGTAACTGAGATCGGGCATCAATTAACTGGGGAGCAAAATCACCCACTAGAAAAGAGGGAACCTAGGGCAGTCTACAAACAATCCACTTCTGCTAACTCCCCTAGCCTGAATAATGGTCTAAACCCTAGACCTCAGACACCTATAACCATGGTAGAAACAGCGTTTCTGGCCAGTACCGCCAGCTTGATTTGGCTGATTAATTATTACTTTCCTCTAGGACCAATACTCAAAATGTTTTTCCCAGTGCCGATTGCTTTAGTCTACCTAAGGAGGGGCAGTAGGGCATCCTGGATGGCAGCACTGGTTTCGGGGTTGTTACTATCAGTGCTGATGGGAGTAACTCGCAGTATTATCTTTTTGGTCCCTTATGGTCTGATGGGGGTGCAACTGGGAGCTTTGTGGAAACGTCGAGCTAGCTGGCTGCTTTCTATTAGCATGGGTACGCTAATTGGTACAATAGGCTTCTTTTTTCGGTTTTGGTTGTTCTCAATTCTATTGGGGGAAGACCTCTGGGTTTACGTGATGACCCAGGTGACAGGATTATTGGATTGGTGGTTTCTCAAGCTGGGGTTGCTATTTCAGCCCAGTCTATTTCTAGTTCAAACCCTGGCTGTAGTAATGATTATTATCAATAATGCCATTTATTTATTCGTGGTGCATATTGTAGCCTTACTCATGCTCGACCGATTAGGAAACCCGATTCCTAGACCACCAAACTGGGTAAAAGTTTTGCTGGATTACGATTGAGCTATTAGTCATTGGTCACTTGTGATGGCGAAGAGACTGTTTGTTATACTTTCAAAGGTCAGCTTACACGCTACTTGAGGGCTACGCTTTCCGCAAACAGTTATCAGCTCTGAGCCCTTGGAGCTTAGAGCTTAAGCTTGATTGATTACCTTTAGCTCAGTTTATGCCCGTGGTAAGTATGGCAATCGTTCTTTTATTTTATGGAAATTTATGGAATTATATGGCTAACTATTGTGTGTGAAAATGTGTGTAAAAAAATAGTAATATTAACTAGTTAACTAGTTAATACTTGATTTGCTACTTTTACAAAACGATTCTGTTACCTTATCCAAAGTTTACTGTTCCCTTTCACCACAATTAATCTATAGTGTAGTGTTTGTTTCTATTTATTTTTATATTTCAGATCAGAACTAAGGACTAAGAATTAAGGACTAATGATCCGAGTTTATACCGAGCAGGTAAAGGGAAAACGGTGGTTACAGCAGTATCAGGGATGCTCACCGGTATTTGCTTGTATTTTAGGATTCACTGCTACTGGCCTGATTCCAGGTATTTCTGCTGCTGGCGCTACCCCAGATGATCGTCAGTATACTGCGATCGCTGATGCTGAGTTTTTGGTCAATGGAGTTACTCCCCAACCTCAATATCCCCTTCCTCCTCTAACTGTGGGAGTATCCCCTGTCTTGATTTCCCGTGCTTTAGTGGAGGCATTTAACCTACCCATCTATCTGTTCAATGCTGGTTTACCTCACCCTCCGACAGTACCAGCCATTGACTTAGGTGGTATTCCTGCTAAGTGCCTAACTTCTGGCAATGCCTTGCCCCTCGAAACAGTGAAACGGCTATTTGAGCAAGGTTTACAGTGGGGAGAAAAGCTAGCAAGTGTGGTTGGTGATAGCTATCTGATTATTAGTGAGTGTGTGGTTGGGGGAACTACCACCGCACTTAGCCTGCTCACTGGCTTGGGGATTGATGCAGCTGGCAAGGTTAACAGTAGCCATCCCCAGTGCAATCATGCTCAAAAGTGGGAGGTGGTGGAGCTGGGGTTACAACGAGCTGGGTTAGCGGGTAGGGGAGCCGGGGAGCTTCCCAAAAGCGAACCTAGGAAGAAAAATTCACCGTCTCACCCCTACCACCCCGCACCTTTATACTCCGTCACCTCCTCATCCTCTCACCCCCTCACCCCCTCACCACTTGATCACTTAAAGCTAGTGGCAGCGGTGGGAGATCCGATGCAAATTGCCGCAGCAGGTATGGCAATGGCAGCTAGTCGTCGCTGTGGCGTTTTACTCGCTGGTGGTACCCAAATGCTAGCGGTTTATACCTTAGCACAGGCATTGGCAGAGTCGGTTTTACCCTACCCCAGTATTACTGAGGGTAATTCCCTAGCATGGCAACCAGCACAAGTAGTTGTGGGAACAACTCGCTGGGTGGCAGAAGACTCGACTGGTGACACGGTTGGATTAGCACAAGATATTGGGAGTGTACCCCTTTTGGCAACACAATTAAGTTTTACCCAGTCTCGTTATCCTCAGCTACAGGCATATGAGCAAGGATATGTCAAGGAAGGTGTGGGTGCTGGAGGATGTGCGATCGCAGCCCACCTTTATAAGGGCTGGAACTCGGCTGAATTACTTCAAGCCATTGAAAACTTGGTCGAGCAATATCGTCTTTCTCTGAGGTGATTGTTGTTGGAGCCAGTGAAAAAACACTTTACAGTCTGACCAAGTTAGGCACGAAAATCACAGAGGTGCTGATTTGTTTTCCCTATTAACCTTCAACCCTTAGACTAATCTGGATAAAACTGCCAATTAGGAATGAATTCGCTGTGCTAGGAGTTGTTCTTCTAAGGCAGCAATCCGATTGTAGGCTGCTGTGAGTTGGGCAGTTAAGCGTTGAACTTGAATATCAGCAGAGATATTATTATTGCTATTTTTAGAGAAACTACCTAGCCCAGAGTTACTATCAATCAGCACATCTTTATGTTGGGTCAGTAGGTTAATGGCACTTTGACTTTCGTGGGTCCGGGGTATCGGTTGGCCAGTTGGTTGAGATTCCTCAGTTTCCTGCCTTGAACTATTTTTGAGTTCAGAAAGGCCTTCTGAAACCTTCAAACTGAGTTTTTCGATGGATTCGCACAGAGTATCTACTCTATGACTTAGAGCCATGATTTGATTTTGATATTCATCCATAGGATTTAAAACTGCCATAACTTAGTTCTATTTTTATCCTAGTCACTTAAGGAAGAAAATCCGATGAATTGCTGATTTATTTAACTATTGTCAAAAATCTGTCAAAAATCAGCTCTAAACTCCTTAGAGTCTGTTTCCCAGAGTAATTTTTTTCAAAAATGCCAGATAGCCGCTGTATATCTTGATATTTACCCTGATTAATTCAGCATTAATTAATACTTGTCTTTTCTCCCAAGTTTCGCACCACAATTAGCACAATCGGTTTTTTCGGAATTAATTCCTTGGCATTAGTGATTTTTAATACATAACGTACGGATGATTTTCCCCATGTCATTACCTTCTCAAACTCCTAGAGAGATGGTCAACTGCTATTAGTTGACAAGATAACCAATAAGTGAATTAACTTCTTGATCGAGATATTTCTATCCCCCCATCACTTTATCTTACAGATTTAGATTTCTTATAGTTAGGTCTAAAACAAGACTGTGTGTTGAGGGCGAGGAGGGGGAGGAAAAGGGAGACATAGCTGGTGTTTTCGTTCTTTTGATCGTGCTTACTCTTAATAAAATTCAATTAATAATAGTCAAACTATTATTGAGGTCAAATGATGTCAAAGTGATGTCAAAGTAGATTCAGATGCCTTAGCCCTTGACTTAGATTAGTTTTGTTAACCAGACTATAAGTAGTTTTTAATTTATTAGACTTACCACATCTAGCAGATGGCTGTTGGTCTAAGAGGTCACAAAAGTCAGTTCATTGCTCATAGCTATAGTAATTGCTATTGAGCCAATGTAAATTAAGGTCAAAGAGTTGGTAACCAAAGGAAATTCAGAAATACTTATGAAGCGACGCTCCTTGATACTAGGTGCTAGTACCATAGCCCTTAGTCAGTTAGCATCTGGTTGTAATATCGGACAACAAGCCTCTTTAAAGGTAAGGCTGTTGCAAAATTCAATACCAGTTCAGCTGTTGGGTGAATTTCGTAAGACCTTAACACTACGGGCTAAGCTAAATTTTGACCCGGAGAAACAACTATCTGCTTTATTCAAACTCCTGACAACCTTGAAAGAGCAAGGCAAACCCAATAATAATCAAGATCGCTCCTTTTTAGATTTGATCCGGATTAGGTCTAGGACACCGATAAGTCCTGATTTAGTTACCTTAGGAGATTATTGGCTCAAGTCAGCCATTGAGCAGGAATTGATCCAACCTTTGAACATAGAAACGTTGCCAGGATGGAAACAACTGCCGCCAGAGTACCAGAAACTTGTTAAACGTGACCAAACTGGTCAGCTAGACAACTCAGGAAAAGTTTGGGGTGCTCCTTATCGCTGGGGTGCTACTGTCATTGCCTATCGCCGTGACAAGTTCAAAGCCTTAGGCTGGACTCCCACTGATTGGAGTGACTTGTGGCGTGAGTCTTTACGCGATCGCATTTCTGTGTTGAACCACCCCCGAGAAGTGATTGGTTTAACCTTGAAAAACCTAGGCTTATCCTATAATCAACAGGATTTAAATCAAGTCAAAGACTTGAAACCAGCACTTCGACAACTGGCTAAACAGGTTAAATTTTACAGTTCGGATCACTACCTAAAACCTCTAGTTTTGGGGGATACCTGGGTAGCAGTCGGTTGGTCTACGGATATCCTGGCACTAAGAACACGCGATCGCCAAATTGAGGCAGTGGTGCCTCAGTCAGGAACAGCCCTGTGGTCAGATGTATGGGTAAAACCGGTATCAGTTAGCTCTGCTTCTGACTCCTCAGAAAGTAACTCTGAGTCGGATTTAAGCAAAAAGTGGATTGAATTTTGCTGGGATAGCAAATCAGCCAAGCAAATTTCTCTACTGACTAATGCTGCTTCCCCGATTCTGCTTAAGATCCCAAGAAATAAGCTACCACAAGATATCCAAACCTTACCTCTACTGCTGCCAGAAGCAGAAATTCTCAACAAGTGCGAATTCCTCCATCCCTTACCAGAGTCTACACAAAAGCAGTATGAATCCTTGTGGAAAGAAATGCGAAATACGTGAAAATTGCCTGTTCTAGTTTTGTGATAACTGGCAAAAGGCCGAGACTTTGCCAGCTAAAGGGACTTGACCAGGAATACATACCTCCACCTGGCACATGGAATTACCATCACAGGTATAAGCTCCTAAAGGCTTTCCTCGCTGGTTAAATACTCTGGTATTATAGTTATAATCTCTGGCAACGTTGCCCATTTTGTTAATAAAAGCATACCTACCCAGATAGTTAAGCAGACTCCAGAGTTGGCGATTCACTACCAAATCTACCCGGCGTTTACTCGGATAAGCTAACCAATTATCCAGTAGCTTACCGCCAAACTGTTCATCAGCCCACCAGAAACTTGGAGTAGTGAGCTTAGTTTGAGAGATAGTATCAGCAGTAATCACAGACCCATCATTAGGAAGATTATCTGGCTGCAGGAAATTTAAATTCACAGCTTCTGTGTCCGGCTGCACTCCTACAGTCTTTTGAGCTAAAACTGGTTCAGGCTTCCAGCCAACCAGAAAACAGCTCTCTAGAAACACAAGGCAGAATACACAAGGCACAACAGACAAGGGATGTATTTTACTAACGGTGTTTCTTTTATCCATAGGAATGCACTAAAGCATCAGTCAAATCAATAGTGATACCCATTAACCTTCAACCTTCAACCCTTCAACCAACTAACCTTCAACCTTCAACCAACTAACCTTCAACCTTCAACCAACTAACCTTCAACCTTCAACCAACCAACCAACCTTCAACCAACCAACCTTCAACCTTCAACCAACCAACCTTCAACCAACTACCTTATCCCCACAGACGACGCCTAGGAGAACCATTAAGACGCTGGTGGGTATCAGAGAGTAAGGAAGGAATATCCAGTTGTTCGGGGCAACGGGGAAGACACTCACCACACTGGGTACAACGGTTTCCCTTGACCCCCCTAAACCAATGACCAGCATTTTCAAACATTTGATAGCGATATTGACCAAACTCGCTCATGTCGTAAGCCAAAGCAAGATTGCGCAGCCGCAAGACTTCTGGAATGTTAATGGTTTCTGGGCAAGGTAGACAAGCGTAGCATTGACTACAGCGGTCAGTTCCTAGAGCATTGTTCAAGTGGGTTTCCAAACGAGAGAATGCTGCCACTTCCATTGGGCTCAAAGACTCGTCTCGGTTAGCGACACTTAAAGGCAGGGTCACCTCATCTGGGTTAGCCGGTCCAATACTAAGGGTAGTAATGCGGGGATCGCTTAATAAAAATCGATAGTTCAGTTCTAGTGGCGAGAAGGGATGGCACAGTTTCTCTAACGTTGGTGGTGGGGTGTAGAGTTTGCCTGCTTTATCAGCAGGAGATATGATGAAGATGCCCATATCCTTCTGATCAGCCAATTCAATCGCCGCAGCATTGCGTTGAAAGAAGTAATAGTAATGCAGGTTGATGAATTCAAAAAAATCTGTTTGAATTGCCCCTAGAATCACTTGTATTGAACCATGGGTTGAGAAACCAACGTGCCTTATACGTCCCTGGGCTACGGCTTTTTGGACAGCTGCCATACAGCCACTGTCAGACTTTACCCAGGACAGATGCTCTTCAGTGTTAATCCCATGAATTGCTAAACAATCGACATAATCGAGCTGTAGACGTTCTAAGGAATCATTAATCCACTGACTCATCAAATCAGCATCAGGGGTTGGTGGAATCTTGGTGGTTATATATAGCTGGTCTCGTGGTACTGACAATCCAGCTTTCAGGATGTTACCAAGGTATTCTTCACTCTTGCCGTAACCCCTGGCAGTTTCCAAGTGGTTAATTCCTTGAGCGATTACCTGTTGCACTGTCTTCTGAGCATTTGACTCAGACCCTAAGCAACGCATGGTGCCACAAGAAAACACTGAAAGCTGGAGATTAGTTTTTCCAAACCGCCGATAACGCATGTTGCCCAACTGCTGGAATAATCTTATCTTTGGTTAAAACGTTGCCCAAAAAACAGTTGCGCCAAAAATTCAGTTGATGGCCATCGATTGTCTTGGGGTATAGCTTGGGTCATAGCTTCGAGCATAGTTTGGGATATATCTCTTGAGCCCAAGGGTCACTTGCGGTATGGCATCAGGGTTAGAGCATCTGGAAAACTCTCACCAATGGCTAAATGGTAAGGCTTTCAGAAACATCTCTATAATTTTTTGACAGAGCAATTAATATATTGTTGCTGTTAAATCCCGTTTAATCCCAATATTTTGGCTTTAGCTACCACGACTATATCCTCCACGGTGAAGAAAATCTTCTGGGCGGATATTAGATACAAATTCCCGAAAAGCTCGACGCTCCTCTTCATCCTTATCTTGGTCTACAGGTATCGAAGCATCAGCAATAACTTCTTCCATCACCCAAATCGGACTGCCAGTACGCAGGGCGATGGAGATGGCATCACTTGGTCGAGCATCAATTTCTTTCTTTGTCTCACCCTGACTAACACAGAGGCTGGCATAGAACGTGTTATCCTGGAGAGAGTGTATTATAACACGATCCAGTGTTATGTTCCACTCCTCCAGGAAATTGACCATTAGGTCATGGGTCAGGGGACGCGGTGGCGTTTGTCTTTCCAAAGCACTGATAATTGCCTTTGCTTGATCTTGCCCAATATAGATTGGCAGAGCACGCCGATCTAAGACATCTTTGAGTAACACGATGGGGCTACGTGTTACAGTATCTACTGCAATGCCAGCAACTCTCATTTCAATCATCAGCTTAGCCTCTAGAATACGGTCAGCATCAGGGGCATCAAAGCGAAGCGGTAAACTAGTACTGTACAGACGGGCACCGAAACTTGCCCTTGCCAGATCTGTTCTTTTCACGTTACCGGTCAACGGTAAGATTAGCCCTTGAGAATCCAATTCGGTGAGATCAACAAGATTGTATTCTCCAAGTATGCCTTAGTCTCAGGAAATTTGTTTGGCCACTTCACTAAAAAAACACAAACTTATGCCAGCTCTTTTCCTACTAACAGTCTAGTTGCACCAGTTCATCCGCTTACAGAAGAACAGTATAAACAACAGTGTTTACAGGATTAATTCAAGCTCTCGGCACAATCGGACCAATCGGAAGCGATCGCTTTATTGTTTCCGGTACCTCTGATGCTATGGATGTTATCTTACAGGATTTAGAACCTGGTGATAGTGTAGCAGTGGATGGAATTTGCCTAACGGTAGAGAAAGTTTTGCCCACAGGCTTCTCGACCACTGCTTCTGATGAAACTCAGGGGCGCACCACCCTTGGACAAAGGCTACAGACAACTTCTTACGTTAATTTGGAAACGTCTTTGCGTGTGGGTAGCAAACTAGGGGGTCACTTTGTAACAGGTCACATTGACGGTATTGGCTGCTTAACGGAATCTTTACAAACACCAAACTCCTGGGAAATGTGCTTTACAGCACCAGCTTCCTTGATGGATGTGTGGCAGCATAAGATAGCTCGTTATCTTGTTCCCAAGGGTAGCATTGCCGTCAATGGGGTCAGCCTAACGATTGCTGAGTGTGACCCCAACGGCAGTTGGTTCAAAGTAGCGGTGATTCCCCATAGTTACAGCTATACGAATCTTAGCCACTTACGGACTGGCAATTGGGTGAATATCGAAAGTGACATTTTAGGGAAATATGTCGATAAGTTGCTGGGTAACCGAGTGCCAGCTACTGAAGCGATGGATGAAATTTCGCCGGAATTTCTGCTAGAACATGGGTATTTGACATCCTACCCTGGCTGAAGCCTGTAGGGCTGTTTCATGTTTGTGAAAGATCAGGGAGGCCAAAGGTGAACAACTAAACAACCCAACCTTCACATTTCACACTTGAGACTTCACATTCTATTGGATTCCGACCTGGACCGAAACAGAGGCTCAACAAGCACAACAGGCAAGGTTGCTATTAGAGCAAGAACGGCAACGGTCACAGCGGCTAGCAGAGCGGTTAAGGGTGATGGGAATTGACCCGGAGCTTCTGGAATAATCAGGTTCAACAGAAATGCGTTCGCGAAGCGTGACCTTTGGTCAATCGCATTCTGATTAATGTTCTAATTAATGATCTAACTAATGATCTACAAAACTCGATTCCTCAAGTACTCTTCACCCTCTTCCCTTCCCTACTAAACCTTTCCTACTAAAAATCTATAGGCTGCTAGAGTTTCCCTTGCCGTTCTCTCCCAAGAGAATAGCATCGCTCTTTCCTTACCCTTTCTAATCAATTCCTCCCGCAATGGAGAATTACTGATCACCTTGACCATAGCATCTGCTAATTCAATTGGCTGATTAGGGTCAATTAAAATTGCCGCATCTCCCGCTACTTCAGGCAGGGATGAAGTATTAGAGGTAATCACAGGAGCACCCAAAGTCATCGCTTCCAAGACGGGCAGACCAAACCCTTCATAGTAGGAAGGATAGACAAAAACATCTGCATTTGAGTAAAACCAGGCTACTAGTTGATCGGATAAGTAGCCCAAATGATGAATATGGTGTTTCCACGGGGAACTAGCAATAGCAGAAAAAATAGATTCATAGCACCATCCTTTTTGTCCAATCAGTACTAACTGATGCTCAATTTGATGCCGTTGTTTTAAATAATTAAATGCTGCAATCAGAGTATTAATATTTTTCCTAGGCTCAAGAGTACTCACAAATAAAATATAGGGTTGGGCGAAGTCGTAATTAACTGATGTCACCAAAGACTGAACCGTGTTATTCGGTAAATCTAGTGTATTGGGTAAATCTAAAGTAGAGTAACGGCTAGCTTGAGGAATAACTTGGATGTTGTCAGGATTTACTCCTAGGTAATTGACGATATCCTGTTTAGTAGACTGGGAAACAGTAATCACTAAATCAGTCCACCGTAAACATTGTTTTACCCGAGCAGTATAGCTTTTAACAATTGAGTTAACATACTGAGGATATTTAATAAAAGTTAGGTCATGAATCGTCATAACCCGCAAGCTTTTTCGACAGGGATAAACCACATGATCAGTACCATGGACGATATCATGATTGCCTAAGTATTGCTCACAATAAGGTAAAATGGGATTAGGTACAGTGGCTAGTAAACTAGAGATAGTAACCGGTAACGGTATAGTTTTAATCTCTAGATTTTTAATCTCTAAATGCCTAGTTAGCACTTCAAGAAATGACCAATCACGAGATAACCATTTTCTTACACTTGGTTGATAGGCGACACTTAACTGAAAGTCTTCCTGACTTTGTAGCTTATGGAGTGCCTGAATTAAATTTAAGGCATACATTCCAATGCCACTTAACTTATGGCGAATTGGTGTAGCATCAACAGCAATTTTTATCATATTTTCCTTACTTAATTACCAAGTAAAATTATAATTGCTACTTGATAATTAACTAATTACTATAGATAAACTCTGTTCCGGTCAAGATGCCATCACAAATAACATCTAATCCTTTACTTTTACCAGGAATGAATTCATTGAGATCACATACCTGAAGTTTAAATTCCGATGGATTACTAGCTTCGGTGGTCATCTCTAGGGGAATCATGCGGCGGAAGAAAAAGTGATAGGCATACTTTCTTGCTCGTTTTATGATTGCCTCAGGTAAGCCATGCCCTAGGGGTAACTGATCTAAATACTGAACATACTCCTCTACAGAACTGGCATCCATAGTTATGCCTTTATTACGAATCCACGCTTCTCCTGCAACGATTACAGGTATACCCATGCTAGTTAATTCTACGCCCATTTTAGTGCCGTAGATCAGAGCCGCATTACATTGGAGGATAGCAGCATAAGTGCTAACGGGACTTTCTGGGGGAATCACAAACACATTGGGAGGCAGAGTGGGGAAAACCTGACGAATTTCCTCAAACAAGGGTTGACGCGATCGCAAAGTCCCTCGAATCTCGGCTGGGTGAATCCGAATTAACAACTGTAACTCTGGTCTTTTAGCAAAATACCGAATAGTTGTCAATACCCATTCCAGCATATTAGGAAAAGCATTAACTGGGTAATGGAGTTGAGCATCCCACATCACATTAGTCAGTAACCCAATACAAGGACGAGAAAAGTCTACTCCTACCGCATCAGTAATCTTGGTCAGGTCAAACTGAGGACTTTCATGGAACCAAATCCAATCCTGAGTTCCTTGCCACCGACTTTTCAAATAGTCCATCAACTGCTGTTCCATCTGGGAATTCCACGGTATAGTTTCCCAATTACTTACTGGCTCCCACATCAGCTGGTGATGATAGGTTTCATGGTGACTAAAAATAAAGCATTGTTTGCGATAAGCAGGATTCCAGTTCACCACCCGCACCCCTTCCTGACGGGCTACTTCACCAGTCAACCCCTGAGGAACATAAATGCCATGGTTAAATACAGCACACTCAACCTTAACCGTTTGCAGCAGCCGACGGGTCGCCCAAGTGGTCAGTATTGCCGCTTGGAAGTAACGCTTGAGAATCGGCTCAGCATTGGGTTCCCCTTCCAGGGAAGCACGAGCATAAAATCGCAGAGCTCCCGCTAAAGCGTGTTCTCCTACAGCTACCCCATTTAGGGTGTACTTTTCAATTTCAGCAATAGTGAGACTGCTAGCTATCTCCTTGGCCTGTTGGTAATCTGTATCTGTGAGAAATTCACTGTAGCGATGGATAGTCAATCCTAGAGGCTTATAGATCCGATCGGCTAGGGGAAAGCAGTCGTTACATAAGTCACGTTTAGGACCATGATTTACAAACAAGTCCTGTTTGGGATAAAAACTAACATCACACCAAAAACAAGCCGGTAAAATACCATCACAGAGCAAAATGTGAACTTGAGCACCCCTGAGGGTTAAGCCCACTGCTAGTAGACTTTCTAAAGTGATGGAATGGATTTCCCCACCCACACTAGTAGCTACCAGAATCTTAGAGCCAGTTTGGGCAGCCTTTAGGGCATTTTGCCATTGGTTTAGAGACCCTTTCAAGACCAAATCCCACCTGGGCTGATCTCGAATAATGCGCTGTCTGCGCTTATAGAGCTTAACCCTGCGATGAAGGGATTTGTTCCGCTTGAGAAACTCTTTGATCATTTGATAGTTTACAGTTGACGGTTGACGGTTGAGTGTGAGCAGGTGACA
>NZ_JAAHHE010000005.1:0-55308 GCF_010692525.1 Moorena sp. SIO3B2 | reverse complement strand
AATGAAGTGTTTCGGAAAGAACTTAAAACCTTTGACATCGGTAAAGATTTAATAGAGACTGGGGACGGTGAAAGTAAAAAGTGTAAAATTATGTTGTCTGTAGACCTGGATTTTGGGGAACCTGGCGGTCAGGAAGTTGGGTTAACTGAAGCGGGGTTGTTTAATAGCGAAGACAAAGAAACCGCAATTATGTATAATCGAGTGGTATTTCCGGTAATTACCAAGAGCGATAAATTTAAGTTAACCCTTGTGTGGGAAATTTTATTTTAGTGATAACTATGAGGAAGCAATGACCAACGGTTTTGAACCAAAACAGAAAAAAGCTGGAGATTTGATCCTTTCGGCAGAGTGGAATGCCGCCATGGATGAAATTGACCGTTTGGGGAAGACTCTTCAAGACATACCAAAATCAACAAAAAGCTTCCAGGGACCTCTAACCATTGCAGAAGCCCTGAAGGTTAAGGGCAACGTAGAAATTGGGACAGACAATTCCACCGCTAAGCTGGAAGTGAAGGGAAACCTGAAACTACAATTAGGAGAAGCGGTTAATGAATTTTCCAGCGATATTACCTTGGCAGACAACTCGAATCAAGCTGTCCCCACGGAACTGGCAGTGAAAACCTATGTAGACAAGCAAGTGCAAGGGTTACAAGAGTCGTTGACAACCAAAAAGTTGCAAGTCACTGAGAGTCTGAAACTGGGGAACGAGGTAGAAGTAGCGCAATTTAGTAACACCATCGACCCATCCAGAGAATCCCCCCTGGTTGTAGTCCCCACGGAACAAGCCATCATCACCTACATCAAAAGCACCTTAATACAGTTCCATTTAATTCCAGAAATCTTTAATTTAGGTAAAGGGGGTCTCTTAGAAATGCAACCCATCCCAGCAGGTAGCTTCTTGATGGGTTCGCCCGACAGTGAGCCTGATGCTGGGGCTACTCACGAAGGGCCCCAGCATCAGGTAAATGTAAAACAGTTCTGGATGGGAAAATTTCCAGTAACTCAGCAGCAGTGGCAAGCCGTTCTTGGTGACCCTAATAAAACTATTAAGGAAGACTCCCAAAACCCATCTCACTTTAAAGGCGCTCAACTACCCGTTGAGATGGTATCATGGAAGGATGCTAAAAAATTTTGTACGGCACTCAATGCAAAATTGAAGGGTCAACTCAAGGGTCGAAAATTCCGTTTGCCCAGTGAGGCGGAATGGGAATATGCCTGTAGAGCAGGTCCGACAACTAGATTTTACTATGGCGACGACCAGTCAATACTGGGAAACTATGCTTGGTACAATGGTAATTCTGATCGCCAAACTCATCCAGTAGGACAAAAAATCCCGAATAACTGGAAATTGTATGATATGATCGGTAATGTATGGGAATGGTGTGAAGATACCTGGCATAACAACTATGAGGGTGCCCCAATAGACGGTAGTGCCTGGGATGATAAAAGTGATAATAATAATGATTATCGGCTGCTGCGCGGTGGCTCTTGGCACTACAATTCGAGGTACTGCCGCTGTGCCTATCGCAACGACAACTCGCCGGCCTACGGGAGCAACGACCTCGGTTTCCGGGTAGTTTGTTCCTAGGCGTGGACTCTTCTTTGCCCTTTCGCCCTTTTGCCCTCTACCCTTTTTCTAGGTAATGGGTAATAGGTAATAGGTAATAGGTAATAGGTAATCGGGAATAGGTAATAGGTAATAGGTAATAGGTAATAGGTAATAGGTAATAGGTAATCGGGAATAGGTAATCGGTAATAGGTAATAGGTAATAGGTAATAGGTAATGGGTAATAGGTAATCGGTAATAGGTAATCGGTAATAGGTAATGGGTAATGGGTAATGGGTAATAGGTAATAGGTAATAGGTAATAGGTAATAGGTAATAGGTAATAGGTAATAGGTAATGGGTAATAGGTAATGGGTAATAGGTAATAGAGAATTTAGTGCGTAGGGTGCGTTAGGGGCGGGCTTGCCCTAATTTTCAACACCGAGCGCCAATGTTGGGATAGCCCGTACCGTAACGCACCGCCAAGTAGAATTAAGTAATAGGTAATAGCAAGTATTTTGTTGTAGGGTGGGCATTGCCGGTTTCCCACCCCAAATCCTGCCGGAATTCACCTGAGCAATGCCCACCCTACTTACTAGAGGCGGTTGTTAGTCAAATCAGACAGAATCAGACCTCAAAAACTGCTGCCTAACTCCCATAACCTATTACCTATTACCTATTACCTATTACCCACTACCTATTACCTAACTATGGTATGCTTGTTGTATCAGGGATCCGTTGACTGCTCGAGCACCTGTTTGACAAGTTTTACCTCTAATTCTAAAGCTTGGGCAACTTGTTCTACGGTTAACCCCAACGCTAACAACCGAGGTATAGACTTTAATTTGCCTTGAATTTCACCTTCTTGTATGCCTTCTTGTATGCCTTCAAGTCTGCCTTCTGCTTTTGCCTCCTGATAAACTTTGGTTTGCCGTAAATCACTTAAGCTAAACATGGCTTCGATCTCCGTGCGACTGAGTTTGGGTAACTTATACACCAGTATGGTCTCTATTAATTGTAGAAGTTCTCGCTTTTGTCGTTCATTGTCTACCTCCTCAGTGGTTCGTTGAATCAAGTCTTGAGCAAGTGAGATTGCAGAATCTTCCTCGGTTACAATTAGCTGTACTGTAGCTATACCTACTGATGGTGCAGGGGTCTCGGCTAATTCATCGAGATAAATCCGAGATACCCTTGGAGAATCCAGTAATTCTTGATATTGTTGAGTTGCTCCTTTATCCACATTGCGGCTCGGGCGTGTTTTCAAAGTTTTCCACAAGATTATGATCCCCCCCAGCCCCCCTTAAAAAAGGGGGGAGCCATACTCAAAGTCCCCCTTTTTTAAGGGGGATTTAGGGGGATCTCCGAGTTGAAAAACACGCCCTAGGGTAAATCACCACAAAATTGGACTTCTACAAAATAAATCGGTGATTGGGCTGTGGTAGTTGTCGGCAGGAATACTCCATCAATTCTAAAAGCTAGTTGTTTAACTTCCACAGAGGCGAATTGATAAGCTTGTGCTTCTGTAGGGGAATGGTTAATTAATTCAAAGAAGATGCTGGGAAACGATTGGAACAGGCGATAGAATATGGTGTCGGTTTTCACATTAATGTCATTATTTAACTATACCTATAGTAATGGTAATGGGTAACCCGCCATTACCTATTACCCATTACCTATTACCTAAATATATCAACTATCAGAAGACTGCTGGATCACCTTTGTAACTTGTTCAACCTCTAATTCTAAAGCTTGGGCAACTTGTTCTACGGTTAACCCCAAAGCTAACAACCGAGGTATAGACTCTAATTTGCCTTGAATTTTACCTTCAAGTCTACCTGCTTGTATACCTTCAAGTCTCCCTGCTTGTATACCTTCTGCTAAAGCCTCCTGATAAACTTTGGTTTGCCGTAAATCACTTAAGCTAAACATGGCTTCGATCTCCGTGCGACTGAGTTTGGGTAACTTATACACCAGTATGGTCTCTATTAATTGTAGAAGTTCTCGCTTTTTGCTCCCTGAATTTGGGTGCGGTGTAATTTTGTATAGTTGAGGTTCGCTCCCCTAAGATCTGCTCCCCTAAGATCTGCTCCCCTAAGATCTGCCTCACAGAAATTAGCTTTGACTAGAATAGACTTGGCAAGATTAGCTCCATTAAGCTTTGTTCTTGTGAAATCGACCCTACTCAAATCAGCTTCACAAAGATTTGCTTCTTCAAGGTCAGCCATACTTAGATCAAGTCCTTGAAGCTCTCGCCCTTCTACACCATTATTAACGATGTCCCAAACTAAATACCATTTCTCATCAATAGTTGCTTCTTGAATCTGGGCTTCTCGTAAATTTGCATGTTCGAGGTTAGCTCCACTAAGATTAGCGCTACTGAAGTTTGTTCCATTAAGGTTTGTTGCACTAAGATTTGCTTGATACAAATTTGCTCCAGTAAAGTTACTACCCCTTAAATTTAGTCCGCTAAAATCTACTCGACTGAAATTCGACAAACTAAAGTTGGTCTGATTAAGGTTTGTATGTGCATATAATTTTACTCCATTAAGGTTTGCCCTAGTAAGATTTGCTCCGCTGAGATTTGTTTGAGGAAATTTTTTATCTTTCAGGTTAGCTTCGATAAGATTTGCTTTACTAAGGTCTGCTTCCTGAAGAATTGCAGTACTAAGGTTTGCTTTATAGAGGTTCGCACCACTTAAGTTTGCTTTGTAGAGTGAGGTTTTGCTAAAGTCTACTTCACTGAGATCTGCTCTACTGAGATCTACTTTAAAGAGGTTTAATCCTGTAAGATTCGCCCCCTTAAGCTTAGGAATAAGAGGATTTAGCTTTCTCCATTTATTCCAGACTTTGAAACCTTGCCGCAGTAAGTTAATATGCAGGTTGTTTGCCATTTGCTTTACCTTCAGAAAACTAAGCCTAAAGAGTGGATCATTTTTAAAATTAGGGTGACACCCTAATTTTAAAAAAAATAATAGTTACAGCCCCAATAAATTGGTAATTAAAGGCAACAATTTACTACATGAATCTGCTAGTTTAGCAACATTAGGTAAGCCAGAAACCGTTCCTTTCAATATTTTTATTGCTGTCTTTGCCTTCTTTTTCATAGCTTCATCATTAGGATTATTTCCAACTTCAGCTAGAATTTTAACCTGATCCAAAGCTTCAGCTTTGTCCTCATCATTTAGATCTGACGAGGTAGAGATTGCCTCAATTAGTTGAGACAATAGTTCTTTGATACCTGGTTTTGTAGGATCAGGGGAAGCAGGTAACTGGTTTATGGACTCGGCAACTGTACCGCTAATCTGAACGTTATCTGACATCATTGCTGAGCCGATTGGTTTAAAGTCCCCTCCTACATCGCCAACTGTAAAGCTCCGACTTTGATCAGTATTTTCATTCATAGTTCAATCACCTGGCACAAATTTAGATTGATATATAGCACTCTTCAATCATTTCTACAATATCTGGACTTATTCAAAACTCCCTGCTTCTCCCTTCCCTTCTACCATCGGGTGCATCTCATTTTTGAAGTTTGACCTCGTGGTGCGTTACGGGACGTACTTCCACAAAACTGGCTACAGCTTGCTTCTTGGCGAGTCCGTCCCTAACGCACCCTACGGCTTCCACGAATCAGATACGATTATTATATTTCTATTCCCGACTCCCGACTCCCGACTCCCGACTTCCGACTCCCTAAATAAATAAAGGTTGACCATTGATGTAGTCAAGGGACACAACTATACATCCCTACAACCATCAACTGTCAACCTTTAACCAATAACTATTGCAATAAGCGCGTTTATAAATGAGATGTAAACCTAGCAAGGATTTTTTTATTGGACAATAAAACTGAGGATCTCTTTACCCTCTTGCCTTTTGCCTCTTGCCTCTTGCCTTTTTCCACAAGAATTGTGTTTACAACTCAGATACAAACGCGCTTTGTGACCTCTAAACCAGCCACTTAATACTAGAAATTCATTTCAGCAGCTTGCACTTTCTCTACTTGCTTCTTCTTCAGAACTAGCAACACTTGAGATAGCATAATCGCGCCGATGAATAGCATCAACCACTTAATCCGAGCTGGGTCTTGTAAGACCACTTCCACATCCCTTTGACCAAATCCACCAACATTAGGATCAGTACTCAGAGGTTGTCCTGATACTACCTGATCTCCTTCAGCAACCAGTAACTCTGGGCCAGGGGGAACCGTATCAACTACAGTCTCGCCATCTGGGGTCTTGATAGTAACGTCGTAGCCAACATACTCTTCAAATGAAATTTTGGTAATTTCACCAGTGGCAGAGGCATTGAAGGCATTATTATTGCTAAGGTCTCCAGTGGGGTAAACCTGACCCCGTCCCCGGTTACCACCGACATGAAGCTGGTATTTACCAAAATAGATATCTTGCTCAGTTCTGGGGTCAGGAGACAGAACTGGGAACACAATTTCTTGATACTCCTCACCTGGTAGAGGACCAACGAGTATTATATTTTCCTGGTCTTCGCTGTAAGGTTGGTAGTACATGTTTTCGGTTTCTTCTTGCATTTCCTCCGGAATCCGGTCAGGAGGAGCAATCTTGAAACCTTCGGGTAACATCACCACGGCACCGACCTGTAAGCCACCTTTAGAACCATCACCATAGACCTCTTGTGCTTCTAGGTCATAGGGGATCTTAACCACAGCTTCAAATACAGTATCTGGCAGTACCGATTGGGGAATTTCCACTTCTGTCGGTTTCTCTGCTAGGTGGCAATTAGCACAAGCCAGCTTACCAGTGGCATCACGAGGGGTTTCTGGCGCAGTTTCCTGTGCCCAGAAGGGATAGGCAGCAGCTGACTGGGGAACTGCCAGATCACTGGCAAAGAAAAGGGCCACAGCTGCCACAACCAAGACAATAGTTCTGGCAATCATCCCCTTGCCACGGTTAACCATCACCGATACATCAGGTGTTCTCATCACTAAGCCAAAAAACTCAAAAATTGGTAATTTAAAAATTGCAACTTGTTAATTGCTAATGGTTGATTAGCACTAGTCAATTAACTAAAAACTAAGGACTAAGGACTAAAGCAATTAACTCCACCAAGGTTCTTCACCAGTGCGGAAGTCAGTTTCTTTCCAGGTGCTGAAGACTAGGGTGTCGTCTTCCGTTAACGTAGCGTGTGCCAAAGCTAGAGACAAAGGCGCTGGTCCGCGTACTACCTTGCCAGTATTGTCATACTGAGATCCATGGCAAGGACAGATGAACCGGTTCTTGCTAGCATTCCAAGGCACAACACAGCCTAAGTGAGTGCAAACCGCATTGAGACCGTAAGCTTCGAGACCTTGATCTTCAGTAACAATCACATAGGTGGGGTCCCCTTTGAGACCTTGAGTCAGGGTGCGATCGCCTACATTGTGACTAGCTAAAAACTCGCTGACCATGATGTCATTGCCCAAAGCATCTTTAGCTGTGACACCACCACCAGCCCCACCACTGGATGGGGGGATAAAATACTTAACGATTGGGTAGAGAGCTCCAACAAATGTGCCCGTAATTGTCCCAAACGCCAAGAGGTTCATAAATTGGCGACGCCCCATATCTGGAACGTCTGCAGAGCCAGAAGCTTGAGCCATAACTGAACGCCTAAAGGTATACTTTTTTTACAATTCTGGGAAAATTACCAGAATTTTTTGAACCCTGCTTTTATAACTGTAGTGTGATTCAACCACTGGACAGGGTTGCCCAAATCCCTGCAATATAAGGATTCACGGCTTCAACTATAAGTATTATTACATTCTTTTACGCTTTATCATAAAGTTAAGAAGCGTTGTATTTGTAACGAAATGTAAACATTAAGTTAGGGCAAGAGCTATGACAGGACAGGACTTGCACCAACTCCTGCTCAATAAGTGGGGACGCTCCTACGACATCCAGATTCGGAGGACTCAAGGGAAAATCTTTGTTCAGATTATGTGGAAGTATCTGGAGCAGCAATCCTTTCCCCTTTCCGAAGCTGAGTACCTAGAGCATTTAGATACAGTAGCCAACTATATCCGAGGTTGGGGAGGAGCCAGCCAGCTGCAACAATTCATTAACAACACCCGTGAGCGTCCACGACTGGGGAAAGTGGTTAGTATTCCGATCGAACTAGGTGGGCGGTCCTCAGAATGGATGCTAGAGGATTTTTAGGCAGTCGGGAATAGGGAGTAGGGTGTGGGGTGTGGGGTGTTGGGTGTGGGAAGTTTAGACAAAGGCCAAACTAGGTAATAGGTAATAGGTAATAGGTAATAGGTAATGGGTAATAGGTAATAGGTAATAGGTAATAGGTAATAGGTAATAGGTAATAGGTAATAGGTAATAGGTAATAGGTAATAGGTAATAGGTAATAGGTAATAGGTAATAGGTAATAGGTAATAGGTAATAGTATATAGCAGTCGCCAGGGCAGTTAGGACATGACAAAAGTCTCACACCCTTTGTAAGCGATGCAGAGGTGCGACCCGTGGCGAATTTAATTCGCCAACGGAAAGCGCACCATTACGGTCTTGGGGGTTTCCCCCACTCGCTATTGCATCAAGAAGCGCAAGAGTTTGACTTCTGACTTCTGACTTCTGACTTCTGACTTCTGCTATACCAACTCGGAAAACCTTTTTTGAGGATTTGCGAGCCTTGACCCGTTACATGTATTTCGATAGCTGGGAAGATCTGCTCACTTTCATCCTCCAGGGATTGGAGTTATAACTCCCTCCCAAAACTAGTTAATATTTCATACTGAGAATTGCTGGTCATTGCTGATTAGTCTTGACAGATTTGAATTCATAATATAAGGAACTACGCATTAAGGTGTTTGACATTGATAAAAGCTGAAAAAGGTGCGACCCGAACGCGCCCCGCGTCGGCTTTGCCGATAGGCGCGACCCAAGGGCGATTTACTCACCCATTGGAAAGCCCACCTTGAGGTGCGACCCAAGGGCGATTTACTCGCCCATTGGAAAGCCCACCTAAGCGCGAATTTAATTCTTAATGGGTCAAGCGCACAAAGAGCGGAAAGCGCACCTAAGCTGTTTGAGTAAACTTTTGCCTGTGGC
Source organism: Moorena sp. SIO3B2 (assembly GCF_010692525.1). Lineage (NCBI taxonomy): Bacteria > Bacillati > Cyanobacteriota > Cyanophyceae > Coleofasciculales > Coleofasciculaceae > Moorena > Moorena sp. SIO3B2. The sequence goes on along the minus strand of NZ_JAAHHE010000005.1, from coordinate 46,696 downwards.
CTGTGGCCTGTGGCCTGTTGCCTTCGGCGTAGCACTATACTATCTCGCCCCCGATCTTTCCAATATTCCTCCTCCTCCTGATGCTTTAAATTCCAATAAATCATCCCTATGCCAAAGCAAAGACCCTCCAATGCCAAAGCAAAAACTCTGAAAAGACCCGGTCAGGGTAACAATACCTGTGGAGGATCGTACTTTTCGGGATCTAGAATCGGGGAATGGGAATTATGGATTGGGTACTTTAAAAACTAAGCTAATGACAATAAAAGCGTTTGACTTGAATTCGCATCAAAATACGGCATCGGGTAAGACAGGTCGGTTTCGCAATTGGATAGTGGGGTTCACGAAAAAACCGGTCTCTCTCAATTCCCCAGCTTCCAATCCCCATTTCCTAATACCATTGATGACACTATCGTTGTGGGGACTACCAATCCTATCAGGGTTAGCCGCCAAAGCCTCAGATATCCCACTAAAAGTGGGAGTAGTGCAGCGCTTTGGAGATGAACCAACGGACAAGCTCACTCTGAAAGCTGCCCCGGACGATCAGCTAACCGTCAAATTTTTAGGCGGTGATATGCAACCGAAAACCAAGCAGCTTAGCAGCCTCAAGCTGGAAATAGTCAATAAACCGTTACAGCAGCCCCAGATCGAAGAGTACGTGGTATTGAGTAACCATGGAACCTTTGAAACTGCAGAAGATAGTGCCAATAAATGGCGGGAAAAGGGGATTGAGGTGGAAGTTGCCAAGCCTGACCGCTGGCAGGTGTGGGCAAAACGGAGTGTTTATCAAACCCCTTTATTGCGACGTCTACTGCTAGCAAGTATCAAAGCCAAAGGTGATACTACTGCCTATATTGATACTAATGTTGTCACCGAGGTGCCCCATGCTTCCTTTGTGATTGGTAACTATCGCTACCATCGACGGGAAATTGATATTACTGCTGGCAAAAATCTGATCTGGGTTAGCAAAGGAGAAAATAACCGTAGGACAAGACTTTATCCTGGTAGTCTACGGATCCAGCCCAATGCCTATGGTGACTATACCTTAGTAAATCAGGTACCTCTAGAAAGCTACTTGCGGGGTGTGGTACCTCATGAAATTGGAGCTGGAGCACGCTATTCAACCGTAGCTGCTCAGAGCATTATTGCTCGCACCTACGCCTTGCGGAACCGACGCCGATTTAATGTTGACGGTTACGAACTCTGTGCCGATACTCACTGCCAGGTTTATTTCGGAATAAATCAAACCAATCCAGTGGCTGACCGTGCGATCGCAGCTACTAAAGGTCTAGTGCTGACCTACAACAATGAGTTAGTAGATGCTCTGTATTCAGCAGCAACTGGTGGAGTCAGTGCGCCCTTCAGTGATGTTTGGAATGGGTCAGAACGTCCCTACTTAAGAGCAGTGGTAGACTCCCCATACTCCCTCTGGAATTTGTCACAAAAATCCTTAGCAGACGAACAAAATTTCCGTGAGTTCATGAACTTGAAGCAAGGATTTAATGAGACTGACAATAGTTACTTATTCCGCTGGAAGTACAACAATAGCTTGAAACAAGTCACCAGCCATTTACAACGCTATCTCAAAAAAACCAAACACCCCCTTGCCAACTTCACGACCATTGAGCATATGGAAGTGGTAGAGCGTTCACCAGCAGGACGAGTGCTGAAAATGGCGGTAACAACGGATCGGGGTATCCTGGAGCTGAGTAAAAATGAAGCCCGCAGCGCCTTTGGTCCTCCCCGCAGCACCCTCTTCTACGTAGACCCGATTTATGACAAAGGTAATCAAACCCTCAAAGGCTACGTGTTCGTGGGTGGCGGCTTTGGACATGGGGTTGGCTTTAGCCAACACGGTTCCCAAAATTTAGCTAAACTCGGTTGGTCCGCAGAAAAAATTCTCAGCTTCTATTATCCTGGTACTCAAATTCAGCCTTTGAACAATTCTATTATCTTCTGGCAAAATGCCAGCGCACTAGTTAAGCCCTAGTCTAATCAAGGGTAAAAGGGGGGAGAAGGGGAATATATGGATTGAACTTCCCCAACCGTCTTCGATGGGGATTCCCAGGCACAACCAAATAGATTGTTCTCTCCATGGGCGTAACTTTCCCCCGCACCGGGGGTAGCTGAGTAGGGTCAATACCCAGTTTTTTTGAGACCGTTTCCTTTCATTTTAACACTATTTGAGAGGGAAAATTCATCCCCACCTTAAAAAAGGATGGGGTATTCTTTTCCCTCTCAAACTCTCCCTTTAGATAATTTCAGGAAAATTACCTCCTTCTCCTCCTTGATTTAGCTTGGATTGAGCGTGATTTCGCCATCACCCCATTAGCTAAGGATATCATCACCCGATCTGCGGCAAAGGGGAAGTAAAGAGCTTCAAGGATAAAACATCCAAATTCTAAGCTCTCTTACTTCCCCTCTGTTATTAGTACATATACTAGTACTTAGTACAGAGCTTCCTCTTGATGAGTTTCGATCACGCAATCAGAGGTGGGCTTTGCGACACAGGTTAGAACGAAGCCAGCTTCTATTTGGTCATCATCCAGGAAAGATTGGTCGTCCTGGTCAACAGTACCACTGACTACTTTGCCAGCACAGGTAGAGCAGGCACCCGCACGGCAGGAATAAGGCAGATCTAAACCTTGCTCCTCGGCAACGTCGAGAATGATTTCGTCATCGGGAACGTCAATGGTTGTATTTATACCTTCCGCTTCACTTTTCAAGGTGACTTTGTAAGTTGCCATGTTTTAGTAATCCTCTTTGTTACTAGTACTTATATTAGTATTTAGTACAGAGCTTCCTCTTGATGAGTGGTGATCACGCAATCAGATTGGGGGTAGGCGACACAGGTCAGAATGTAGCCCTTCTCGATTTGGTCATCATCGAGGAAGGATTGGTCTGACTGGTCAATAGTACCACTCTCTAGTTTGCCAGCACAGGTAGAGCAGGCACCTGCACGGCAGGAATAAGGCAGTTCTACACCTAGCTCCTCGGCAGTGTCGAGAATGTATTCGTCATCAGGAGCGTCAATGGTTTGATCCCCTTCTGGCGTTTTCAAGGTGACTTTGTAAGTTGCCATGTTCTAGTAATCCTCTCGTAAAACAATAGTAGAGACTTTGTGAGTATACGGCAAAAGCCTATCCTTTAGTTCAAGGAGCTTGGCATGCTTATTTTTACTCCATCTCTGATACTACGGGAAAACACTCAGCAGATTAAGACCGATTAAGAATGAAAGGCTGAATCCCCAATTTGATAAGTTTTACTTATATTTTTACTGCAAGTATCTACACCACAGATTTAGCTGTAAAACCTCCATGAAAATACTCTAAGGTCTAGGTTTAACATGATTTTTACAGATCCTATCTCCCTCAGATAACTTTGGCAAAATCCTTAGAGATTTATAATTAGGAATACTTATAATTACCATCCAAGACCTGTATTCACACATGGGGTAATGTGGTGATGGATTGATCGATAAAAAGGTATATCACCTGCCAGGATTGAGATCGGTTTTGCGGTATCATGGTAAGTTTGCAGCGATGCAGAGGTGCGACCCGTGGCGAATTTAATTCGCCAACGGAAAGCGCACCTAAGCGGTCTTGGGAGTTTCCCCCATGAGCGACTGCATCAAGACAATGACCAGCAAAAAAGGAACAGAAATTACAATGGCTCAGATGTATTACGATACCGACGCTAACCTAGACCTACTGGCGGATAAAACTATTGCTATCATCGGCTATGGTTCTCAAGGTCACGCCCACGCCCTTAATCTTAAAGAGAGTGGCATGAATGTGATCGTGGGACTGTATCCAGGTAGTAAGTCTAAGGGCAAAGCTGAAGAAGCAGGCTTAACCGTCCACACAGTGGCTGATGCTGCTAAAGCAGCTGACTTGGTGATGATCTTGCTGCCGGATGAAGTGCAAAAAACCATTTATCAGGCAGAAATTGAGCCAAATCTGACCGAGGGTAATGTTATTGCCTTTGCCCACGGCTTCAATATTCATTTTGGTCAAATTGTTCCCCCAGAATTCATAGATGTGATCATGGTTGCTCCCAAAGGTCCAGGACATTTGGTGCGGCGCACCTATGAACAGGGAGAAGGGGTACCTTGTCTATTTGCTGTTTACCAGGATGCCACAGGCCAAGCACGCGATCGCGCCATGGCTTACGCCAAAGGAATTGGTGGTACCCGTGCCGGGGTTCTTGAAACTACCTTCCGGGAAGAAACAGAAACTGACCTATTTGGTGAGCAAGTCGTATTGTGTGGCGGCTTGAGTGAATTGATTAAATCCGGATTTGAGACCCTAGTCGCTGCTGGTTATCAACCAGAATTGGCCTATTTTGAATGCCTTCATGAAGTGAAACTGATTGTTGACCTAGTCGTAGAAGGTGGTTTAGCTAACATGCGCGATAGCATCTCCAACACTGCTGAATATGGTGACTATACCCGTGGGCCAAGGATTGTTACTGATGAAACTCGCGCCGAGATGCGTAAAATTCTCAAAGAAATTCAATCAGGTCAATTCGCCCGTGAATTTGTCTTGGAAAATCAGGGAGGTAAACCCGTCTTCACTGCTATGCGCCGTCAGAATAAAGAACATCCCGTCGAGGAAGTTGGTAAAGACTTACGGGCTATGTTCAGCTGGTTGAAAAAAGCTTAAGCATTGTTGACTGTTGACGGTTTACGATTAACCTTTTAAATCAGCACTTATAGCAATTCTATATCCCATAAGGTACCTATTATCCCCCTAAATCCCCCTTATTAAGGGGGACTTTGAGGTTGACGAGCGTACCTCATAACTGCGAGAAACGCTATAAATATAATCAGGACTTACGCCATAACTATAACTTGTTGGATGGGGAAATAACTCATATGTGGCGTAAGTCCTGTAAATTTTAGATTTTATAGCAGTCGAAGTCAAGGTTAATACATATTTCTGTTCCCTGTTCCCTATTCCCTGTTCCCTTTAAAGCCAAATATTATGTCCTAAACTATACTTCCGTTGCGATAGTGGGACGATAATCACTCCAAGGGTTTGCAGCTTCCAACTGAGCCGCTAATGCCAATAGTGTTGCTTCTGATGCTGGAGGTCCCACTAACTGAATTCCGAGAGGTAAGCCCTTCTCATCAAAACCAGCAGGAATTGCGATCGCAGGAAGTCCAGTAGCATTAAATGGTGGACACGGTCCAATCCAATTAATAATATTCTCCAAGGTTTCTTCATAACTCAAATCGTCCCACTCTCCGACCCGAATCGGTGGATGTAAATAAGTAGGTAACACTAGCACATCATAGTTGTTAAAGAATCCCACAATTTGACGCGCTATAATTTGTAGCTTAGTCACCGCTTGTAAATATTCCCCAGCAGAACCGGATTGTTCAGCAATCCAGCGATTCATCGGACTTAAGGCTTCTAAGGGAATTCCTGCTGAGGTTACCCCAGCTTGCCATACTGTCTTAAACGGTTCGACTATGTCACTGAAATCTGGACAACCCGGTTCAACCAAATGTCCCATCCCTTCCAGTCGCTGCATGGTTTCCACCACAATCTTTTCACATACAGCTGACGCTGCTCCCATCGGTTTAATCGATGTGGCAAAACTAATCCGCAAATTATCCAGTTGTTGATGGGTAGCCTCTAGAAACGATATCTCTGGGTCAGGTAACCAGTAAGGGTCTCCAGTAATATAGCCAGACATCACATCCAGTAAGGCGGCTGCATCAGCAACCGTCCGTGCCATCGGACCAATACTGGCAATACCACTTTGAAAGTCCCCTACTGGAGCGCAAGAAATACGACCTCGTGTCGGTTTAATCGCCACCAAACCACAGCAAAAGGCTGGACCGCGCAGGGAACCGCCACCATCGGAACCTTGGGCAATGGGAGATAAGCCAGCTGCTACTGCTGCAGCTGAACCGCCACTGGATCCCCCTGGTGTGTAGTCCAGATTCCAGGGATTGCGAGCCGCTGGAAATCCTGGGGGTTCGGTATAGGGTAACGAACCCAGTTCAGAGGTAGCAGTCTTACCTAAAATAATGAATCCAGCTTGCTTGATCCGCGTGATTACCCCATCATCATACTCAGCAATATTGTCTTTGAAGGCAGCAACACCAAAAGTACAAGGGAGTCCTTCTACAGCCCTGAGGTCTTTAATCGCAATCGGGACACCAAAAAATGGAGGGAGTTTAGAGGTATCGGTAGTTTCGGCAAGTTGTTCGGTTTTAGCTTTAGCATCCACAAGTGCCATGTCAGAAGCCACAGTGAAGTAACTCCCTAGTTGAGGATTTAATCCTTCGATCCGTTCAAGGTAGAGTTGGACTAATTCCAGGGGTGATATCTCACCCTTGCGGATCAGTTGGGCTTGGTCTAGAGCTGGAGTAAACGCTAGGTCAACTTGATTCATAATGCTTGTTTCCCATAAACGGATGCTAATTTGCCAAAAAAAAATGCCTAAGAGTATTACTTACCAATACTTTTAGGCATTGAGATGCTAGTTAGTAAAACTGAATTCTTAAAATCTCAAAGCTATACAGAGTAGGAGTTTGAGAGACTGTTTGTTAAACGTTGCTTAAATCGAAGGCTACAGCAGGTTAGGGGGTCAGCCCAGACCATAGCTGTCTTAAGATTAATTTTATTTAGAATCTATTATACCATTGAATTTTATAAATTGGTATAACACATCGTTAAATTCTGGTGATTTTCCAGAAGTTTCCCAAAATTACTGGCCAGGTTGCAGGTACCGAAGAGCCAAAATTTTTCGCTAACTTAGGTACTATACCACTTCACAGCCTCAATACACCAGATGCCTTCACCTTTTCCTGGGATGAATCCCTACCTGGAGAAACCTGAATATTGGTCACAAGTTCACAAATGGCTCATTGTCCTGATTGCCCAAAGCCTTAACCCCCAGCTACGTCCTAAGTATCGGGTAGCAATTGAGGAAAGAGTCTACAACGCTACTGGTGATGATTCGATGCTAGTAGGAATTCCTGATGATGTAGTGGTTCAAAGTTCTCAAAGCAACCACCAAGATCCGTCACCCCTGGTTACCGTTGCTGCTCCTAGTGTTAAACCGATGAAGATTGCTCTACCGATGACTGAAATGGTTAAAGAGCGATGCAGCGCGGTCTTGGGGGTTCCCCCCATGAGCGACTGCATCAAGAAGTGGTATTTAGAAGTGCGAAAGCTAGAAACTGGCAAAGTAATTACTGTCATCGAAATTCTTTCTCCCAAAAACAAACGGTCTAAGGCCGTAGGCCACGCTACGCGATCAGAAGGGCGCAGCAATTATGAAACCAAACGGCAAAAAATATTAGATAGCTTAACCCATTTAGTGGAAATTGATTTACTGCGTCAAGGAAAACCAATGGCTATGAATAATCAAGCCTTCCAAAGCCACTATCGCATCGTAATCAGCCGTTCTCAAGAACGTCCCCAAGCCGATTTATATGCTTTCAATCTCCCCCAAGCAATCCCTTCCTTTCCTTTACCTCTCCAACCAGAGGATACAGAACCTACGGTTAATTTACAACAATTATTACATCAGCTTTACGACCAAGGGAGTTATGATTTAGCGATTGATTATAGTCAAGACCCTCCACCACCTTTATCGACCGCAGATGCAAGTTGGGTAAAGCAAGTCTTGATTGAATAGTAGCCTGCAGCTGGTTCTATATTGGAGTAATATCAAGTTCGGTTAATCCCTTACGAAATAATCCCTAATCTTAAACTACAAATTAATAATTACATAGTACCAATTAGTAGGCAAGGTATATAATAATTCTTCAACCAGACATGATATAATATTATCATGCCACGTGAGTTATATATTATTCTTGGCAATAGACACTAATAATTATGCAGTTTCGGACTCATAACAACTATGAAATTACTGAGCTAATAGCTCAACAACCTTCGTCGTCACCTGCACCGCAAATAAATAAAAGCACCAGAACAAACGTGCAGTCAGAGGATCCTATTACCATCATCATTGCTTTATTTAGTTTACTTGTATCTATAGCTGTAGCTTATACATCAAATTTTAGAAAAGCTAATCTTAAGCTGTCTTTGGGAAGAAATATTATATTTTTTCCTACATACCTTACTGACCCAACTGGTGATCAAAAGATTGTCGGATTAGGCTTCAATCTTCCCATAACTTTCTACAATTGGAGTCCTCAAGGAGGAACCATTAAACGAATTCGTTTAGTTGTTGGAAGAAAAGATAATGACAATTTTTATGACATGGCATGGACTACTTTTGTTAAAATCGAGAGTGGAGGAAATTTTCAAGATGAAAATCTAGCTCAACCGATTCCAGTACAAGCACGTTCTTCAGTCAATAAAATTGTTCGGTTCGATTGGAGTCCTGAATTAGGAGGAAAAGAATTTGATTTACAAGTTGGCAACTACGAGTTGAGGATTTATGGATGGACACAGAATACACAAAAACCTGACTTGAAGTACATTGCTTCTTTTAGCCTTAAGGAGCAACATTATCAAAAATATAAAGACAACATAGCTGCTAACCTGACTGCATCGATCTGGGTGTCCCTAGACGAAAACGAAAAACCCAATCAGTTTGTGTCTAGAAACACGATTGGTGTGCTTTACTCTAAAAAGTAAGTGTCTCATTGATTAAGGAGAAGATTTTATTATGCCTGGAGATAGCAATACATCCAATTTCAATATTAGTCAAAGCGTTTATTACGCTAACAATACAGGAGGCATAGCTGGAAATTCTGTAACTGCTGATCTATCAATAGCCAACGAGCATAAGCAAACCCTAGTTGAAGCAGCAGAAGAAATCCAACAACTTCTAGACCAAGTCTCCCAGACTAATCCCACTACAACAAACAAAGAGAAGATGATAGTTGTAGGTGAAGTTGTTGACAAAATTGAGAATAACCCAACACTAAAAGTTAAGGTAATCAATTCCCTGAAATCTGGACGAGTAGAGGCATTCAAGGAATCGATTGACCATCCGCTAGTGAATATTCTGATGGCAACTATTGAAGGGTGGCAGGAGGTAGAGTAATTGCTTAGGATCGTTGCAACACTTTACCATAGTAGACCTTAGGGGGGAATTAGGATAGGGTAGCGATCGCCTGAATAATTCTCCTTTATTTCAATTAATACTAGAGAAAGTAGACTGGATCAATGATGTTTTTACAAAGATGAGATGCGCCCACTCGGGGCAAACCCTCTATATTTGGCTTAATAGCATAAATTAGCTGCTATTATAACTTAGCGATCGCTTAACTACTTTCTTCTACTAAAACTGAAAGTTTATTACGTTTGTTTAAGGTAAGTAACAAAACCAACATTAGCGATCGCTTGCTCGGATTAGCGATCGCTTTCCTTGATCTGCCCGGTATTATTAGAGATTAATTAATTTATTAACTCTGATAAGATGAATTTGCCCTGTGACACCTACCAAGTTTATAAAAAAATGCTTTACTTGATCGAAATAGTGACAACTAGGATAAAGCTGATGGAGTCTTGATTATTCTTGGTATATCATTCTTTATCTCTTATTTCTAATAGATTAGAACTATCGCATTACTTTAAAAAAGTGGTAGACTGACTAATGACACTAAACTGATGTGCATTAAAATTGGTTATTACCTGTTCCCTGTTCCCTGTTCCCTGTTCCCTTTGAGGAATTTAGGTATCTCAATCTAAATGCTGAACAGCTTACCTTACCTTAAAGCTATCTATATCTACCCGATTAAATCCCTTGATCGGATTGAACTCCAAACCGCAACTCTCCTCAAAAGTGGTGCCCTAAAGCATGACCGGGAATTTGCCCTATTAGATCAGCAAGGTAAATTTGTCAATGGTAAGCGCCATGCCAAAGTTCACTTGCTGCGGTCGGTCTTCCATATCCAATCCCAATTGCTATCCCTACAGATTCAGGGCACAAACCAAAACATTACCTTTCATATTGATCACGGGCGAACTGCTCTGGAAGCTTGGTTAAAGGATTACTTCGATTTTCCAGTTAAAGTAGTGCAGAACACCAGCACTGGTTTTCCAGACGATACCAATGCTCTTGGTCCTACTATTATTAGTAGCGCTACCATTGAAACCATTGCTTCTTGGTTCCCTGAAATAACTGTTGAAGACATACGACGTCGGGTTCGAGCCAATCTAGAAATTGGAGGAGTTCCTGCTTTCTGGGAAGACCAATTGTTTACCGAATCAGGGCAATCTATTCAGTTTCAAGTAGGGGAAGCTTTGATAGAAGGAATTAATCCCTGTCAACGTTGTATTGTTTTAGCACGAGACTCTCAGACAGGAGAGGCTACTGATAATTTCCAAAAGACTTTCATGGCGAGGCGCAAGGAAACCCTACCATCCTGGACAACCAGCGCTCGTTTCAATCATTTCTACAAATTAAGTGTGAATACAAACGTGCCTGCTTCTGAAGCTGGTAAAGTCTTGCACCAAGGGGATCCCATCCAAATCCTTAAAGGAGCGTGAAGGTTGACTAGACTTTTTGCAGAAGTCGGGAACAGGGAATGGGGCACAGGGAACTGAGAAGAATTGACGGAAACAGTGTCTTGATGCAGTCGCTCATGGCGCATGGGTCTGTGTGCGGAACTTGCTTCCGCACCTGTCTTGATGCAGCGCGGTCATGGAGCTTTCCCCCATGACCGCGCTGCATCGCTCTCCAGCCCCGTGGAAACAACGGCAGTTGCTCATGGGGGAACCCCCTTTGGCGGCACTGCCTCCCCAAGACCGCACTGCCTCCCTAAGACTGAGCTGCATCGCTATCATAAAAGCGATGCAGCGCTATAATCCCAAATTGGGTTCAAATCCTCAAAAGCGATCGCTTATAAACAAAGTGATTAACGTGACAGCTCCTAAACTGATTCTATTGAATCAGTTTAGGCTTCCCAGCCAATCCAGCTATTGCTTAGGAGGCGCTGGGCTTTAAGAACGGACTGCCCTGCCGCTCTGTTTTTGTTTGACTTTTTTTTGAATAATCTTTTACCAACAAACCAGCATTTAAGGCCGTAGGCCACGCTACGCGAACGGCTTTGCTTGTTAGTATACATACTATAACACATCAAAAGGCGCGATCCAAGAGCAGTTTACCTGCCCATTGGAACGTGCGCCTTAGGTCTTTTGTTAAAGACCCTGTGCAAAATTCATCCCACAACAAGCGTGAAACGTGAGTGTGGGATGAATTTTGCCGGAAGCTAAAGTGATCTCAACTGTCAACCCTAAACCGTGAACCCTCAACACCAATCAATATCGGAAATTTTATTAAATAAAAATTTTTGACTTTTTTGCGGATTCGTCGCTCTGGAATTGAAGTAGAGATTTAGGTACATCTGAACAAACAGAAGCCAGACAAAACCTCTACCTACCAAATGTTTAAACCTCAGAGCAATGAATCATCAGTGGAACAATGTATTTCTGAAAGTCAGCACCTGGCTAGTGGCTGAGATCATCCTAAATTTGATTGGTCTAGATAACCTCGCCGATTACGGCGAATTCGTCTTCGATAAAGAGGTTTTAATCTCAACATCTCACCATCAAGTCTCACGGATTTTCCCCCCTCGGCACTCCCAAAACTTGTTTTAAGAGTTTCCCGCCAACCGTCAACCGTCAACCGTCAACCGTCAAAAAATTCTAACCTTATTACTGAAGACTGATAGCCAAGCTACCCTACAGCAACCCCTCAGGCTAAAAGACTTCAGCCTTTAATCAATATTTAATCAATATGGAGCTAAGCGGATTCGAACCGCTGACCCCCTCAATGCCATTGAGGTGCTCTACCAACTGAGCTATAACCCCGTAATTTTATACTCCATTACCTAGTATACCTTGATAGCTCAGCTAAGTCAAGTAGTTTCAGAATGAAATTATCTCGATCAGTAGAATACGCTGGGAGACTGAGCCATTTGGGTAATATACCCCATGCAGCTGTTCATCAGAAAATAAACCACTAACATAGCTGCCGCTGACATGGCTACTAAGGTACCAGCCAGCATCAGAGAGAACTCTTGGGTATCAAAGGCTTCCTGCATCAGGTGCAGTGACCAAGCCACCAAGGCGACATCAAATATTAGAATTATCACCAGCATTTTTTACAAAAATTAATATTGGATCCATATTTAGTTTAGCAGCTATAAAAATCACTGCAAACCATTAAACTACTTAATACTACACAACAAAACTTAAATCTTTCGGAAGAATAATCCATTAGTTTACTATGGCAATCGCACCGGAATTTGGTGTTGGTTCAAATAGGTTTTAATTTCAGATACACTCAGTTGCCCGTAATGCAACAGGGAAGCTAGTAACGCGGCTTCGGCTTTGCCCTCAGTCAGGGCCTGATAAATATGATCGCAGTTGCCAGCACCACCGGAGGCAATCACTGGAATTTCCACCTGTTCAGCCATAGTGCGCGTTAGCTCTAAGTCATACCCAGCCTGGGTTCCATCCGCATCCATACTAGTAACCAGAAGTTCCCCAGCTCCCCGTTGTGCCACCTCTTTTGCCCATGCGATCGCATCAATACCAGTGTTCTCACGTCCTCCTCGCACATAAACATTCCAACCAGGATTATCGGGATCTTCCCGACGACGAGCATCAATAGCAACTACAATGCACTGATTACCAAAGCGATCGCTGGCTTGATTAATAAAGTCTGGATTGCGTACAGCAGCCGAATTTATACTAACTTTATCGGCTCCTGCTCTTAATAATAATTTAATATTTTCCAAAGACTGGATGCCACCCCCCACGGTCAAGGGAATAAACACTTGTTCGGCTGTACGGTAGACTACATCAATAATAATGTCTCGGTCTTCATGGGTAGCAGTTATATCCAAAAACACCAGCTCATCTGCACCAGCATCATTGTAAACTTGTGCTAATTCCACTGGATCACCAGCGTCCTTAAGATTAACAAAGTTGACCCCTTTAACAACTCGCCCAGCTTTTACATCCAGGCACGGTAAGATTCTCTTAGCCAGCATAAGTAAACTAAGTATGAAGTATGAAGGATGAAGTATGACCCATGGCCATAACGTCTTTTAGACAAAAGTACCAAAACCCAGATAGAGAACCCAAATCTAGCAAGAAACGAAAAGGTCGCGGGTTACCCCGTCAGAGGCAAAGCGATGGTGACCTACTACTAGCAACGGCTACCGCTGAGGAAATTGGTCATCAGGAAGAGAGTATTAGACCACAGCGCTTAGCCGACTACATCGGACAAAAAGAACTCAAAGGAGTTTTGGAAATTGGCATTCAAGCCGCCAAAGCCAGAAATGAGGCCATGGATCACCTGCTGTTGTATGGACCACCAGGATTAGGGAAGACAACCATGTCCCTAATTTTGGCAACTGAGATGGAGGTGAATTGTAAAATTACTGCTGCACCTGCCTTAGAGCGTCCACGAGATATTGTGGGGCTTCTGGTTAATCTCAAACCTGGGGATATCTTATTTATAGACGAAATCCATCGTTTGTCACGCATGACAGAGGAATTGCTATATCCAGCCATGGAAGACTATCGATTGGATATCACTATTGGTAAGGGTCAGAGTGCCAAGACCCGCAGTATTCCTCTGCCGCAGTTTACCTTAGTGGGGGCAACCACACGAGTAGGTTCCTTAACCTCACCCCTACGCGATCGCTTTGGTATGATCCAACGCTTACGCTTCTATGAGATCGATGAATTGAGTTTAATTGTAACAAGGACAGCCCAACTGCTAAAGGCAGCAGTAACGGAAGACGGTGCTGAAGAAATTGCCCGTCGGTCTCGTGGCACACCTCGAATTGCTAACCGACTTCTGAGGCGAGTGCGAGACTATGCTCAAGTCAAAGGCATTGAGCAAATTAACCAGGATGTAGCAGCTCAAGCCATGGAAATCTTTAATGTAGACCCGATGGGGTTAGATTGGACAGACCGACTGGTACTCAAGGTAATGATTGAACAATTTAATGGCGGACCAGTTGGTTTAGAAGCAGTGGCAGCCTCTACTGGAGAAGATGCTCAAACCATTGAAGAAGTTTATGAACCCTATCTGTTACAAATTGGTTTCCTGCACCGCACACCTCGGGGTCGCGTCGCCACCTCAGCAGCTCGGAAACATTTGGGTTATGAGTAGTAGTTAGTAGTTAGTAATTAGTAGTTAATGGTCAGTAGTAAGGAATATCAAGATTGCGGTCTCACTTGAAATAATATATGAAACGCTTGATTAGGATTTTACTGATTTTACTGCTTGTCGTTTTATCGGCTGCTACGATAATCACACCCCCAGCAATGGCGCAAACCCAATTCCCAGAATTGACTAAGGCTCAGATAAAACAAATTAACCAGTTAAGGAAAAAGGCATTTGCTGCTACGAATCAGGGGAAATTCCCAACTGCTGAAAATTACTGGACTCAGCTAATTGAGCTGTTACCAGATAATCCCGTCGGTTGGAGTAATCGGGGTAACCTTAGAGTCAGCCAATATAAATTAGAGGATGCGATCGCAGACTTTACTCACGCCATTGAGTTAGCACCAGAAGCCACTGACCCTTATCTAAATCGCGGTGCCGCCTATGAAGCACAAGGGCGATGGCAAGATGCCATTGCTGACTATGAGCGATTGCTAAAACTTGATCCCAATGATGCCATGGCTTACAACAACTTGGGGAATGGGAAGGCAGGACTAGGCCAATGGACAGAAGCGATCGCAAATTACCAAAAATCCATCGAGCTAGCGCCCAATTTTGCCTTTGCCTATGCTAACTATGCTCTGGCTCTCTATCAAATTGGTGAAACCAAAGAAGCCATGGGCATTATGCGCAATACTATCAGAAAATACCCCCAATTTGCCGATCTGCGAGCTGCTTTAACAGCTGTGTTGTGGGCTGACGGAAAACGGGGGGAAGCTGAGAGTAATTGGGTGGCAGCCGTTGGTCTCGACAAGCGCTACCAAGACTTGGACTGGGTAGAGCATGTCCGCCGTTGGCCACCAATGATGGTTGAGGCGTTAGCAAATTTCTTCAACCTCAAATGAAATTAACCTGATCCACCTTAGCTTTTCTCAAGAGTCATTACTTCAGGACTTACGCAATAATTTTAGGTCTTAAGGATAATTTTAGGGTGTGTTATTAACGCACCCTAAACTCATAACTCTTGACTAAACTATTGATTATCAAGCACCCTTGCGAAGCAGCAGTTGTTTGAGGTTCCGACCCCGTGGCTCCCGGACAAATGCCAAAGGTAAAAGGGTAGCCAATCGCACCACTGCTGATAGGGCAAATAATGTTGGCAAACCACCGAAGTGAGGCAACTCGGCTAAAAAGCCACCAAACATACTACCTATAGCACCCCCTAATCCGGCTGATGCTGCAGCTGCTGCAAAATAGGTGGAGGGTTTATGAGCTGGTGATATCTCGATTTGGATGTTATTGGCACACAGGTCAATGGCTGCTGCAGCTGAACCTGTCCCGAAGAATAAAAGGGGTAGCCAAACCCAAAGAGCGAGAGTTGTTGGACTGCCGATCCCAAGCCAAAGTAAGGGAATCACGGATAGGAGAATCCCAACCATCACTAGTACTGGACGATTTCCGATCAGGTCAGACAACTTACCCCAGTAGATCAGCGTCAATAAACTTGCCCCAGCCATCAGACTAGTATAGAGAGTTACCCAACCCACATCTAAGCCCAAATTGTCGAGCAGATAAACATTGAAAAACGGATTGCTGAGGGTGAAGGCAAACATCCACAATCCAAAGTAGAGTACAAAGATTAGGAAGTTTGAGTCTTTCAATAGGGCAGCATAATCAGAGGGCGTCGGCTCCTCAGACTCTAAGGTTTCATCAGTAGTCTCATCAGTAGTCTCATCAGTCTTGGCAGTCTTCTTTGAGGGTATCTGAGGAGTGATATCTACCATGAAGAACTGAAAGAGTAGACTGAGTATTCCAGCTACGATAGCCAAAATCAAGATTACGCCATAGCCTTGAACTTGCCCACCGTCCCAGCTAGAAACAATGTATCCCAGTAGGGGAACACAAAGTAGGTTGGTTAAATTAGTAAAGCTATTGCGCAGTCCAAAATAGCGCCCTCGCAGGCGAACAGGAACTAACACCGCCATCCAGCTAGACCAAGAGGGACTACCCAAAGCTCCAAAAATGTGAGTGATCAGGTTAATCGCCAGTGTGCACAACACTAGATGATGAGCTGGAGCCAGACCAGTGCAGAACATCCCAATGCCTACTAGGACAAATAACCATAGTAGTCGCGAAGGAATGAAGGTTTTGATGATAAACCAGTGGCGACTGTAGGATCGGTCAGATAAATAAGCACCAATAGGCTGTAGAAAATTCGCCAGTAGAGGTATCCCTGAAAGAATACCGATTTCAAAGTTGCTAGCACCCAGTTGCAGCAAGAAGTTAGTGAGGAAAACCTCAGCTGTGATACAGGAGAAGAAGGTGGAAAACACGCCGTCAAGGGTGGCAGCCCTCAGGCTAGAGCGAATCTCTCCCTTGGGAATTTTTTCAGTAGGGCTAAGCGGCGGTCGTGCTTCCTTGTTTAGGGGCTTGAGCAACTTTGGCAATCGCGGCAAAGACGGAGCTTCTGGGGCGACATCGGATATGAGTCTGAGCATAGCGGTTCAGGTAGCTAGATAGAGAGGACTTAAATGGCGAATTTGATGGAGACGAGTAAATCGTATTGGTTCAGGTAGCACCTGTACTGGATCGGCAGGCAGGTCGAAACTCCTATGCCATATCCTCCCTATAGCATCCCCCTTCTTGATGGGCGTAGCGTGCCCATAGCGTAACCCTCTTGGCTTGCTCTTAAATCCCCCCTATACCCTCTTGTAAAACCTCCTTCGGCTAAAAGGGGTTTTACAAGAGGAGTCTATGCCATTTACATCACTAGGGAAGTAAGACTTGCTTACTCTCGCAGAAGACCTACCATAGGCTTCCGTACTCCTGGTAGAGTCCGGTAAGGTCTAGCTCCTGCGACATCTGCTATACACTCCGGTAACCCTTACTTTTCGAGAAGGGCTACTTTTCAATAACACTTATTCTCTAGCCTTCACCCAACCCCTTAGAAATACGAAAAGTAGTACTTTTCTATAATCCCTAAGGGTTACTTCCTAAGGGCTATGCCCTACGGGGAGAGCTATGGTCATGACGGGGTATAGCAGCGGAGGCTACGCTATTCAATTAACGGGGGAGCAAGGGGGCTAGACATGGATCATGAGGAAAAATCACGCCAATGCCCTATTCCCTTGTTTAGGAATCCCGATGTAGTCAGAGTCGATATCTACATATCAATATCTACATATCAATATCTACATATCAATACTGACCTAAGTACAGCTGTTGCCTTTTTTATCCGTGGGGCAACAGGGTACCTTAAAAATACTATCTCAAAAAAAGTAAAATATTGCAACAAAAATACACTTAAGTATATTCACTGAAATCTTTCATCTGACCGATCCTGCGCAAGAGCTCCCACTACCTGGCTACCGAAAAAAAAAGGCGGGATCGCCTTCATAGTCTTGATCTCCGGCTTACGTAGTTGAGTCAGTTAAGAGCGTAGCCACGATGGGGAGCATGGTTAATCATAATTAAAGCTAAAGATAAGTGGTGGTATAATAAAGATAAGCAATAATTAAAGTTGGCTACTAACAGCTAGCTTTACCCGAATAAATATGGCTACTAACAGCTTTACACCTTAAGAAATAAGGTGAGTAAACAGCTAGATAAAATGTCCCAGAGTCTACCAAAAACTCTGATTATTTGTTAGACTTAAATTAGGGGAACACCGACAGGGATTATTATGTAACTTAAATTAAAGCCGAAAACCAAGGTAAAAATAGTTGCGCTTAAATCCCGGTGGAACGAACTTTTTTGACATTTTTATGGCGCTCGCGGGATATTCCGTCAGAGAAGCGCGGAGATACCCCCTGGATGCGAAAGCATCTTGCCTTGGCGGGCTAAAGTCTACCTTGGTAGATTTTGGTAGCTAAAAAGGATCGGACACCTTAAGAAATAAGCTGTAGAAAGCCATCTTGGATACCTTAAGAAATAAGCTGTAGAAAGCCATCTTGGATGTCGAGTTATCTCAAGAACCATATCATCTGTATTGACTAATTATTTCTAGGTGCATAGCCACCTCCTCAGACGGGAAACAAGTTTTCCAGGGGAGGTGTGCTTGCCGTCCTTACTTATCATCATGAAGCAAATCCTTTCGAGATGTCTAATTTTAGTATCTCTAATTCTGTTCCTAACTGGCTGTAGCCGCAGTATCGCCAGTGACATTTCCACTGTGACCCTCAGCGGCTGGCAGAGCAGCCCGGAGGAAAAACAGCTCCTTGAGCAGGTACTGAGGGAGTTTGAAGCATCACATCCTGGCATAAAAGTCAAGTTTGAAGTCATCACTGACCAATATATGGATGTCATTAAGACTCGGTTGATTGGTGATGCTGCTCCTGATGTCTTCTATGTAGACGCCCTAGATGCTCCCTTACTCATGACTCATGGAGTCTTGGAGCCTCTTGATGATTACATCACCGAGGACCTAGATTTAGATGACTTTGCTCCCCATCTCTCGGAAGCCTTCCAATCCTTAGGCAAAACCTACGGATTGCCTAAGGATTTTACAACCCTTGCCCTTTTCTACAATAAAAAATATTTCGCTCAACTCAGTATAACCGACCCTCCCCAAACCTGGGAAGAGTTAGAGGACTATGCCAATAAATTGACCAGGGATAGAACTCACAATGGCAGGGTTGACCTATATGGGTTGGGCATCACCCCAGAACTCTCTCGTCACTACTTCATGATCAAAGCCTTTGGTGGTGAGTTAGTTGACCAGAAGGGCAAGGCTGTCTTCGCGACTCGCCAAAGCCTATCAGGTCTAACGCCTTTGATGGATATGTATCGACAAAACCACTCTGCTGCCCTAGCCTCAGACGTTGGAGCTAGTTCTGGGAGCGAAATGTTTGGCCAAGGGAAGGCAGCAATGGTTATTGAAGGTAGCTATGCGATTCCTTACCTACAACAGACATTTCCCAAGATTGAGTTTGCCACTGCGGAAGTTCCCAGTATCGGTAACCACAAAGGAAGCATGGTTTATACCGTTGCTTATGTCATGAACAAGCAAGCTAAAAATAAAGAGGCTGCCTGGGAACTGATTTCCTATTTGACTGGCAAGGAAGGGATGAAAGCTTGGGCGAAGGGAGGACTGGCAATCCCGGCTCGGAAATCGGTCATATCAGAACTTGGCTATGAACAGAATCCTCTGTACACCCCCTTTATCAAGGGTGCTGAGTACGCCACGATTTGGCAAGGGGATGAAAAATTGCCAATATTTATGACCCATTTCGACAATCAGTTTCTTAGTGCTTTACTGGGTGAGCAATCCTTGAAGTCAGCCATGAAAAAAGCACAACAAACTGCTAACAAAGAAATTCAAGCGAGTAACTACTAAAAAATGTCACTAGCTAAAGCTAAACTTGGAGTTGACCAAAACGTCAAATCGAGGGATGTCAAATTGAAGGGATTTTGGCAGAAAGCCAAAGTTAGGGAAGCTATATCTGGCTACCTCTTCATGGCTCCTACTATTCTAGTTTTAGGAACCTTTTTGATTGCACCAATTATCTATGCAATCTTCCTTTCCTTCCATAAAGTTGAGATTTTAGGAGGGCTGAGTTACCGATTTGTTGAGTTAAAAAATTTCCTTCGTACCTTTGAGGATGAGCGAGTTTGGATTGCGCTCAAAAATACAATTGAGTATGTCATTATTGTTGTTCCTTGTCAAACAATCCTGGCTCTGGTTTTAGCTCTAGTCCTCAATAAAGAAATTAAAGGAAAAAAATGGTTCAGGATTATTTTCTTTCTACCGACTGTCACTTCCTCAGCGGTTTTAACCCTGATATTTATCTGGATTTATAATTCTAATGGTCTACTTAATGGATTACTAGACTTCTTCGGTTTACCGACCTATAACTGGCTAGGAGACCCAAGTGTGGCGCTCAAATCCATTATGATTATGAATATTTGGTCTACAGCACCGTTTTTCATGGTGATTTACCTGGCAGCGCTGCAAGATATACCTAGGTCCGTTTATGAGGCGGCAAAACTTGATGGTGCCAATGAGTTCGATCAATTCATAAATATTACTGTGCCTTTACTCAAGCCAGTTACATTTTTCGTTATGGTTATGGGTGTCATCGGTACATTTCAGTTATTCGACCAGTCTTACATCTTCTCGGGTGGCACCGGTGGTCCAAACAACTCAACCCTGACGGTTGTGCTTCTGATCTACCAGTATGCGTTTAGAAGTCTGGATATGGGTTATGCCGCTGCACTGGCATTAATGTTAGCTGGTGTAATTCTAGTAACAACACTGATTCAACGCGGCTTCTTTAGAGAAGAAAAAGTGAATTAGGAGATCAAATAAGAGTGAATAATTTTCGTTGGTTCAGAGGGATATTTTATAGCATTCTTATCCTCTATGCCATTATTACTTTTTTACCTTTTGCTTGGGCTTTATCAGCCTCATTTAAACCCCTTGAGGAAATTATCGCTGGCGGTTTGAATTTTATCCCCCATGATTTTACCGTCGATAACTACCGCAATATTTTCATTGAATCCCCTTTGTTTGGGCGCTGGTTTTTAAACAGTGTCTTGGTTGGTGTTTGTGTAACAGGGTTGAATATTATATTTAACTCAATGGCAGGTTATGCCTTAGCCAGAGTTAAGTTTCCAGGTAATTCATTATTGTTGGGAATAATCTTGGCAGTTTTGATGATTCCTGGACAAGTCACCCTAATTCCTGGTTATTTAATCTTAAAGTCTTTGGGATGGCTCAATACCTACCAAGGATTGATTGTACCGAGTGCAGTGAATGCCACCTTTATTTTTATGATGCGGCAGTTCTTTATCAATTTTCCTAAGGAACTTGAAGAAGCTGCTGCCTTGGATGGATTAAGTCGCTGGGAAACCTTTTGGCAGGTTGTCCTGCCTTTAGCCAAGCCAGCTTTGGCAGCACAAGCTATCTTTATTTTTATGGGGTCTTGGAATAATTTCTTAATGCCCCTAATGATTACCTCAGATCCAGGAATGTTTACCCTTCCCTTAGGTTTAAATACCTTTAAGGGGCAATACATTAGTTATTGGAACTACATCATGGCAGCCTCAATGGTCTTTACTATACCGGCTTTGGGGATTTACGCCTTCTTCAATCGTTACTTTATCTCTGGGGTAACATTTACTGGCTCTAAAGGATGAGCTGTTGAAACGGTAAAGGGTCAAGTCCCACTACACACACAGAAATAAATACAAAAAGGACAAGGTCAAGACAGGGAAGCTCTTGACCTTGTCCTTTTTGTTTTCGTGAACCTGTGAATTGTTTAACTATTGACTATTGAGCTTTAACCTCAAGGAATCTAAAGCTTCAAGTATTAACTGTCCACTAACCCTGATGTACGATTTTCTCAATCTGTTCAGGAGTCAGCTGCTCAACATTATCAAAAACCACTGTTGCACCAGCAGCTTTTAGCCTATCTCCATAAGCCTCCCGCTGTTCTGGTATCTGCTGCACATGAGGGGGTAAAATCCCTACCCCAACCCAAACTCGTTCTGGATGAGAGTCTCTGGCTTTTTCAACAGTGTACATGTCAGCAACTGTGTCACCAACGTAGATAACTGGCAATTTCACCTTAACTTGATGCTCCTGTTCTAGCTGTAGAACTACGGCAAACAGTCCTGTCGGGTCAGGCTTACCAGGAGCATCCTCCATCGCAATTAAAACAGGCCGTTCGAGACCGAGTCGTCCTTCTAGGGCATAGTTCGCTTCCTGTCGTGTTGCCCCACTGAAAAACCCCCAAGGAATCCCTGCTGTTGTCAAACTCTCTAAATAACTCGGTTGTAACAATAACGGTTCGTCGCAAATGTATCCAGTCCAATGGTTGGGATCTTTTCCTCGGTAGCGAGAATTGAAAAAATCAACAAGGGCTTCATAGTCGAGAGAAAAATGCGATGCTCTGGAAGAGCCGCTACGCGAACGCGTTTTCCCTTGAGCCTCAAAGTATCGATAAACTAATTCTTGCGATGCATCCCAGTCGTTATTCCATAGCCCTTCTGATTTAAGTTGGTCAATCTCTACCATAGTGGGTCGATAGGCACCACCAGTGTAATGGTCTACTGTATCTGCGATCGCTCTACGGTAAGAACCACTAACGTCACGCACCACGCCGTCAATGTCGAACACCACTATGGCATTCAAGTTAGGAATGAATGTTTCTGAACTAGGCATCATGCACGCTTGGGCTAGGCTCGCCAATATTGCCGATAAACACCAATAGTACCAACAATTTAACCAAAAACCTATCCCTGAATCTTGATCAGGAACAGTCTTATTGCGCTAGAATCATCAATTGTACAATAGATTATAGTTATAGATAACGTGGGATATCTGAGGGAGGCCTGATTGTCAAAATTTCTATTAAAAGTTCTCTGGCTAGATGAGAATGTAGCCCTGGCAGTTGATCAAATTGTCGGCAAAGGCACCAGCCCATTAACTTGTTACTTTTTCTGGCCCCGGAACGATGCCTGGGAACAGCTCAAGGATGAGATGGAAGCCAAACACTGGATTACTGAAGCTGATCGCATTGAAATCCTCAACAAAGCCACTGAAGTGATTAACTACTGGCAAGAGGAAGGTAGGCGTAGACCTATGTCTGAGGCTCAGGCTAAGTTCCCGGAAGTCGCTTTTACTGGTAGTGCTTAATCCAGCCTTGCTGATTAATCTAATGATTGAGGGTAATTGGGAATTGGGAATTGGTAACTGACCAATCATCCGACCATACTTGAGATGATTCCTTAGTTCAACAACGCCCTTAATCCAACGCCCTTAATCAAATTACCTTAATCCAAGTAAAAGACTGACGGTAACCAACTCCAGACGTTCCCCTACCCCCCTGTTTCGGGGGGTGTGGAGAGCGCTGAGCTTATAGGGTTTACATCCCCTCCTTACTTCGTTTATGGGGTTGGAATTTACCGTTGCGTGACTAAACCATGCCACCAGCAGCTTGAAAGCGAGCACGGGCTTTCTTATAGGCTTGAGTTGCTTGGATTTTTTCTTGGGTATTCTCGTCGCTTTGAAGTTCTTCTAGACGAGCTTTTGCTTCGTTGAAGTCAACACCTGCAGCATCCTTGTCAATTTCATCTGCGGACTCAGCACCATTGACAAGAATCGTCACTTCATTATCTTCAACTTCCACAAATCCACCCATAAGAGCAATTGGTATCCACTCTTTTTCTGAACGAATTCGCATCACACCAGTATCCAGCGCTGATAACAGAGGAGCATGATCACTCAATATACCTAGCTGACCGGTAGTGCTGGGTAAAATTATTTCTTGTGCTTGGTCATCCCAGACGGTTTTGTCGGGAGCAATAATACGAACAGTTAAAGCCATCAGCAGAATGAATTGTGTTTGTTGGACGTTGGCAGTTTAGCAGCTTGAAAGTTGAAGGTTACAGGTTGAAGGTTACAGGTTAACTAGGTTAACCTTCAACCTTGATAACCTTATTAGCATCAAACCTGACTTAACTCTTTAGTTTTTCAGCTTTAGCCATCGCTTGATCAATACTGCCCACCATGTAGAAGGCTTGCTCAGGAAGGTCATCCAATTCCCCCTTCAGAATCATTTGGAAGCCTTTGATAGTATCGTCCAAGCTAACATACTGACCAGGAGAACCAGTGAAGACCTCCGCTACAAAAAACGGCTGAGACAAGAAGCGCTCAATCTTGCGGGCGCGAGCCACTGTTAGTCTGTCATCCTCGGACAATTCATCCAAGCCTAAAATCGCGATAATGTCTTGGAGTTCCTTGTAACGCTGTAGAGTTGCCTGCACAGCACGAGCTGTTCCGTAGTGGTCTTCCCCCACAATGCTCGGTTGCAGCATGGTTGAATTAGAATCGAGGGGGTCAACAGCCGGGTAAATTCCCTTAGATGCTAGGCCACGGGACAACACCGTTGTACCATCTAGGTGAGCAAATGTAGTTGCTGGGGCTGGGTCAGTCAAGTCGTCAGCTGGCACATAGACTGCCTGAATGGAGGTAATTGAACCCTCGTTAGTGGAGGTAATCCGTTCTTGCAGAGCACCTACATCTGTTCCCAAAGTAGGTTGATATCCTACCGCAGAAGGCATTCTTCCCAAAAGAGCAGACACTTCCGAACCGGCTTGTACAAATCGGAAGATGTTATCGATAAACAGCAACACGTCCTGCTTGTTCACATCCCGGAAGTACTCAGCCATGGTCAACGCTGACAGACCCACCCGCATCCTCGCACCGGGGGGTTCATTCATCTGACCATAAACTAGGGCAATTTTCGACTCGTTTAGATCATCCGGGTTGATCACCTTGGATTCCATCATTTCGTTGTAGAGGTCGTTCCCTTCACGGGTACGCTCTCCCACACCGCCAAATACTGATACTCCACCGTGTTTCGTGGCGATGTTGTTGATCAACTCCATCATGATCACAGTTTTGCCGACTCCAGCGCCGCCAAAAAGACCAATCTTACCACCACGTCGATAGGGAGTCAGCAGGTCGATTACTTTAATACCGGTCTCGAATACTGAGGGCTTGGTTTCCAGCTCAGTTAACTTGGGAGCAGGGCGGTGAATTGGGAAGCGCTCCTCAGATTCTGCCGGTCCTCTGTTATCTACTGGTTCACCCAAGACATTGAAAATCCGTCCTAAGGTAGCCTTGCCGACGGGTACACTAATGGGGGCACCAGTATCAATAACTTCCATACCCCGCACCAGACCGTCTGTACCACTCATGGCAACAGAGCGCACTTGGTTATCCCCGAGAAGCTGCTGCACTTCGCAGGTCACAGCAACATCTTGTCCAGCTTCATTTTTGCCTTCAATTCTCAAGGCATTGTAAATCTGCGGCATTTTGCCGCTGGGAAACTCTACGTCAACAACCGGACCGATAATTTGGGCAATAGCGCCCGTGTTTGTTTGTTCTGCGGTGCCTACCATATTGCGCTTATTTAGTCAAGCTATTGTTACAGATTTTGGAAAACAGTCTTAACATTTAGTAATGCCACTCTCAAGATTACCATTGTTAGGGTTCAACCGTATCAGAACTTGATCCCAAATTAAATATAAACAGGACTATAGGTCCCATCCCTTAGGGGTGACCAGGCAAGCATCCCTTGGTTCATAATCACCTTCAAAGGTGATCCGATAATTGTTCAGCCAAGTAATAGGCTCAATTTAGCTATACACCCCACACCCGTTCGCCCCGTCAACTGACCTACGTTTCACGTAGCTTGTCACCCCTTCAGCTACTAGACACTTACTCTTCTTCTTCGTCTTGAGTGAAGCGTTGGTATTCTTCCTCTCGTAGCTTTTCCTTAACTCGTCGGATGGGTAGATTAGCAATTAGTGCTGTTGTCCGTTGGTTGCTTTCTAAGGAAAACTCTGACCCTTCCGAATCAATCTCAACGTAGCGAGAGACCACCTCCAGGATGTCTTGCCGCATCGACTCCACCATTTTAGGACTCAGGTCAGAGCGATCGTGGGCAATTACCAGTTGGAGGCGGCGCTTAGCCTCCTCACGGCTGCTTTGAACACTCCTCCAGGAAAAAAGTTGTTCTAGAATTTCGATAATCATGGGGCTTTTTGGAGTAGTGAATAATCACACAGGGGGAGAAGGAAGAGGCTCTTTGGCAAGACTAGTTGTTGGCAATTCACAATGTAAAACCTTATTGGAACAGGCGGCGTAAGCGGCTGATTAGGTTGTCGTGTTCTGCCATCAGGTCGAGGAAGGAAATATTTGCACCTTCTAAGCGTGCAGCAATGTTTTCAATGGCAATTCCAGGCAGAGTTTTCTTTTCTGATAAGATCAAGGGTTCACCCTGATTACTGGAGACAATCACCCGTTCGTCTTCGGGGATAACACCAATTAGGGGAATAGCAAGAATTTCTTGGACATCTTGAACTGACATCATCTGATCCGCTTTTACCATTGTCGCTTTCAGGCGGTTGACAATTAGGCGGGTCTGCTTGATTCCTTCCGCTTCCAGTAAGCCAATAACTCGGTCAGCATCCCGCACTGAGGTAATCTCTGGTGTAGCAACGATTAGGGCTTCAGTAGCTGCCGTAACCGCATTTTTAAACCCGCTTTCGATTCCTGCTGGAGAGTCCACCAAGATGTACTCGTAATTCTTGGCTAACACCCCCAACAACTTTTTCATTTGGTTGGGGTTAACGGCTTCTTTGTTACGACTTTGGGCTGCAGGTAACAGGACTAGTCCTTCCTGCCGTTTGTCTTTGACCAAAGCCTGGTCTAAGCGGCACTGACCTGTTAAGACTTCAATAGCCGTGTAGACTACCCGATTTTCTAGTCCCAACAGCAGGTCTAAGTTTCTCAAACCAAAATCTGCATCCACTAAAGCAACTCGACGACCCAAACGAGCTAGGGCTAAACCTAGATTGGCGGTAATGGTAGTTTTCCCCACCCCTCCTTTGCCAGAGGTGACAACAATAATTCGACTCATGAATTCAACGACAAGTGGGTTTTAGCAACATCAGCAGCTCTAGCAATACGAATCCCAACGGATGTCACGTAAGCTACTTCAGGATAGTACTGAAGTGGCGGTGTCTCCGGTGCCCTAGCTACAGCATCAGCAATCCGCAACTGGGTGGGTTCCATTTTTAATGCCATAATCCGACATTTTCGATTACCATTCGCACCGGCGTGGGCAATGCCTCGTAGATGCCCCCAAACGAAGATATCCCCAGCTGCAATCAATGCACCACCAGGGTTCAAGTCCCCTATTATAACAATAGTGCCAGGGTGACGAATCTCTATACCCGAACGTACTGTCATTTGTAAGTACAGAGGTTCTGCGAGTAATTCAGTAGGTTGATCAATCTTTTGATTCAAAGAGTACTTAGGAGTTTCTTGTTCTACTGAGTACCCAGCAGCTGCTGCAGCCACAGCGGTTTGTCGGCGCGTGGTGTAAACTCGCTTTAGCCTTAACTGGACTGCCCCAAGGGCATCAGCGATCGCTTGTAGCTTCATCCCATCCAGCAATTGATCCCCAGCCATCAGATGGACACTGGATTCAGGCTGCCAAAAGCGCTCTCCAGCATTGAGGCGATGCTTGAATTGTTCCCATAGGTCCGACCAATTGACAGTACTAGGGTTTTTAGTGGCTGGTGGCAAGATCAACAACAGCCGTTTCCCCTCACTTTTTAAGCGAACTTGCCCAAGGCAGTTAACTACCGAGTTGCGGTCGTTGGAAACCGTTGAAACTGGTGATGGTTGGGCAGAATCAGAAGTCATGCAACAAGGAGCCAGATTGGTTAACGCACCGAAGATAGATTCTTCCGTGATCATACCTTCTTCAGCAAGTTCTGGTGGATAACTGTTGAGAATTGTAGCTAATGGTGGTAGGGAGCAAAAGGGCAAGATACTTAAGAATACTATTGCTCTGTTACCCCACACCCACAACCGATATCCTGTCAAACATTCTTACTCTGCACTCAATCGACGGTAAACGGTCACCAAGCCATTCACATCTCCCACATTGCCAGGAAATAGCACTACAGGTAAATTATGAAACTGGGGATGGTCAGCAGAGGTTAGTACCATTGAGCATCCAGGAAGGATCTGACCCAATAGTCGTGCTGACCTCAAAGCCAGGCCAGTACTTAAGACATCATTGGAGGTAATACCCCCTTTACTGATTAAAAACCCCATATCTTTAGGCAATCCCCTCACGATATCCATCAATAAGCCTGAAACTACTGCTCCAAACGCCAGCCGTTTCTGCACATCCTCAAAAACCAATTCCTGACGAGAGGTATAAACCACCGGTGTTTTACCAGTACTGTGAATTTCCTGAACGCGCTCGAGAATACTTGCCAAAAGTTTTGCCCGTTGCTGTTCGGATTCATCCAGTAAATTGGCTACATTTACCTCAATCCCCTCAATCCCAGATGCTCCCAATAGCTGCTCCAGCTGTTGAGTAGTCTTTTTAACGTGGGAACCCACAATCACAACTCCTGGTTTCCCCTGTCGGACATACTGAGCCATATTCATAGGGGCTACCGGTTGGAAGCCAAGACTAGCAAGGGAGGTTAAAATACTAGCAGCAGAACGAAACAGAAAGCGTTTCCCTTGGGCAGCAGCCCTTAGGACATCTGCCGCAAATTGATCTAAATCCCCTTGGGTTTCCCCATCCACAACGCCACACTGGTTATTGGTAAGTTTGAGAAGACGCTCCAAGCTACTGTTACGAATATCTGCTAGTAAAAACCGCTCTACTGCATCAGCCTTGATCTGACCTTTGGTCTTTTCTTGGACATAATCGGGTAAATAACTATGGCGATATCCAAATACCGAGTCACGGGCAAACTCGGTTTCATGCACTGGCGTTCTAATACCATCAATGATTAGGTAATGGACACTATCGAGAGTGACTCGTCCGCCCTCAAAGAATGCGGGGACTAAGAAATGGGCATCAAATGGTCCGACTTCTTGGGCGATTACATCAATTTCGACAGGATAATGCCCCCGCAAGGTGGAGTCAGAGCGACTGACTACCATAAAATCTTTAATTCCTTCAGCGTCTATGGCCATTTTGAGGTTATGGCAAACTTCCCGAGTCACAGTTGCTGCTTGCTCTGGGTTAAGAGCTCTGGTATTAGTAAGAATAAAAAAGATTGGGGAGTTATCCCTTAGTCCCAGCCGCAATGTATCCACATCCCAGTGCATCAGCAACAAGCAGCTGTGAACTGTCTGGGAGCCAGTCGGGTCATCATCAAGTACAATAATTTTTGGTTTTTTGCTCATTTCCCAAGCCTGTCATTAAAGTCAGTTATTTACCATGGTAATCGGGAATGGGTAATCGGGAATGGGTAATTGCTGATTGTGATAGTAATGGTTATAATGATTAGGACATAAAGCTAAAATTATCGATAAAAATATAGCAGATAATCTAGCACAATTACATCAACAATTAAACAAAAAAAAAGGTCAATTTCGAGCATTTACTACGTAAAAATACTGTAATAATATTTGTAATAAATTACTGAACATCCCTTACCACGAATTAGCAATTATTAAAAATATCTATAAACTTAGTTATAGTTGATAAGCTTTTAAAAATCAGCTATAATTATAGTTATAGAGCAGTGCTAACTGATTATTAATAAGAAGTTATACTTCCCTTATGTTACCCGTTACCTATTTTAACCAGGATGTTAACGTTTAACTTATAATTGCTATATACTAAGGGATCACCAGGCAGCACTAACTCACAGTTGATCCACTATGTGTCCACTAGATTGTCGCTATAAATTATGTCAGACCAATCCCGTCCAGAAGCACAAAGCACTTCAACTCTAGAAGAAATTCGCACCACACGGCTTGAAAAAGTTGAACAACTGAAAGCAGAAGGATTAATTCCCTATGCCTATAATTGGGAATCTACAGCTCAGGCTGCCGAATTGCAGCAAAACTATGCTGACCTAGGCAATGGCGAAGAAGTAGATGTGGAAGTGGCTGTTGCTGGTCGGATTATAGCTCGTCGTGTCTTTGGTAAATTAGCTTTCTTCAACATTCAGGATGAGACTGGTACAATTCAGCTTTACCTGGATAAAAAGAGAATCACTGCTAAAATGGCAGACCTTCCCAATGCTTTCAATATTCTCAAAAAACTCACTGATACTGGAGATATTATTGGGGCAAAAGGAACCATCAAGCGCACGGAGAAAGGGGAACTATCGATCTATGTCAAGGAGTATGATATCCTGACTAAATCTTTGTTGCCTTTACCAGATAAATGGCATGGTTTGACGGATACAGAAAAGCGCTATCGTCAACGTTATGTTGACCTAATTGTTAATCCTGATGTCCGGGAAACCTTTCGTCGTCGTGCCAAAATAACTGCTTCTATTCGGCACTATTTAAACCAACAGGATTTTATTGAAATTGAAACTCCGGTACTTCAGAGTGAGGCTGGTGGTGCAGATGCGCGTCCTTTTATCACCTACCACAATACCTTACAAATGGACTTGTATCTGCGTATTGCTACCGAGTTACATCTGAAGCGACTAATTGTTGGTGGTTTTGAAAAGGTGTATGAGTTGGGGCGTGTTTTCCGCAATGAAGGAATTTCGACTCGTCACAATCCGGAATTCACCATGATTGAAATCTATCAGGCTTACGCCGATTATAATCAGATGATGGTGTTGACGGAAAATCTGATTAGTAATGCTGCTAAGGAAGTGTTAGGTACACTAACCATTAACTACCAAGGTGAAGTAATTGATCTAACTCCCCCTTGGCGTAAAGTAACGATGCAAGAGTTAGTCAAAGACCAAATTGGTTTAGATTTTGATAAGTTTACCAACATTGAGCAGGCAAAAGCAGCAGCAAAAGATGCTGGTGTGGAGGTTCCCAATGATTGCTATTCTATTGGTAAATTGCTCAATGAAGCTTTTGAGCAGAAGGTAGAAGAAACGTTAATCCAACCGACTTTCGTTCTGGATTATCCTGTGGAAATCTCTCCCCTCACTAAGCCCCATCGCTCAAAATCTGGTTTAGTAGAACGGTTTGAATTGTTTATAGTGGGAAGAGAAACAGCAAACAGTTATTCTGAGTTAACTGATCCTATAGATCAACGGCAACGACTAGAAGCTCAAGCAGCCAGGAAAGCAGCAGGAGATTTGGAAGCTCAAGATGTTGATGAAGACTTTCTCGCTGCTCTGGAGTACGGTATGCCTCCCACTGGTGGTTTAGGTATTGGTATTGACCGTTTAGTGATGCTACTCACTGATTCAGCTAGTATTCGAGATGTGATTGCTTTCCCATTGCTGAAAAGTACCAGCGCTGTGATTAAATCCTTCGACTACGATGTAGAAAAAAAAATTCTTCGGGTTCAATTCAATAATGGTAGTATCTACAAGTATCGGGATGTACCAGAGGAGATCTACAAGGGTTTAAAAGATAATCCTTCTATCGGTCAGTATTTTAATACCCATATCCGCGAAAAATATGGCTTCGACCGAGAAATTTAGTGTAAGGATTCAGCCCAAGGATCATCAGCCATAATCTAGTAACTTGCTGTTGGATTATAAGTTGAGAGGTCAGATGAAAATTTAGCTGTCCGGTAAAAGAAGCCCCACATCTCAATCCGCAAGGATGAGTGTTCAAAGTTACCGTAAGAATAAGGCAGTCTTTATGGTTGGTCGGCTATGAGACAAAGGTTAAAACTGTATGATTAAGACTGCCTTATTCTAAGGTTTCGTTTCCAGGGATGAATTTTACACAGAGTCTCCTGGGATTGGGAGACGAGCTATAAAACTTCTGACCAACTCAGATGGAGTCATACCCCTCCTGTCAGCCTCCTGCTTTAACTGCTTTTTCTCAAACTCAGTTACTCTAACTATCAATTTTTTATCTTTCATTTTTTTTGATGTTGTGGGTTGTTATTTGGCTACCCACATGCTAACCTAGTTATAGGTCGAAAAACAGGATACAAAAAATGAGACTAGCTTACCAGTACCGATTACGTCCAACGAGAGAGCAGAAAGTTGTAATAGACAATTGGTTGTCAATGCTTTGTGCTCAATACAATTACTTGTTGGCTGATCGATTTAACTGGTACGAAGCTAACCGCTGTCCCATTAATGCCTGCCCACTTGTCTGTCATCTTCCAAAATTAAGAGTTAATCCTGACTACTACAGTCAAAAGAAAAGATTACCAGGACTAAAGAAAACCCATCCTTGGTACAAGCAGGTTCACTCTCAGGTACTTCAGGATGTTGTCAAGAGGGTAAAGTTAGCTTTTGATAGGTTCATTAAAGGGGATAGTAATGGAAGACGAAGTGGTCGGCCTAGGTTCAAAAAACCACACCGTTATCGCACTTTTACTTACCCTCAAGTAAAGGAAGGGTGCCTAGATGGAGACTTAATAAATCTCCCAAAAATAGGCAGAGTAAAGGTAGTACTTCATCGCCCCATTCCTTCCGGCTTCAAGATTAAGACAGCTTCCATTACAAAAAAGTGCGATGGATACTATCTGGTCTTGTCCCTGGAAGACAAGACAGTTCCCGAAGTTAAGCCAGACATAAATCCAGATTCAATAATTGGGATTGATGTTGGTCTAAAGGATTTTTTGACAACCTCCGAAGGGGAAGCCATAGAGATTCCTCAATACTATCGGAAAGCTCAAAAGCGCTTAAAGGTTGTCCAAAAGCGGGTATCTAGAAGGAAGAAGGGAGGAAGTAATAGACTTAAGGCTATCAAACAGCTCGGGAAACAGCATAAAAAAGTAGCGGATAAACGGAAAGACTTTCATTTCAAGACCGCTAATTACTTATTGTCAAACTACGACGTAGTTGCTCACGAAAAGTTAAACGTCAAAGGGATGGCTAAATCCCGATTGGCTAAATCTGTGCTAGATGCTGGGTGGTCAAGCTTTCTGACGATACTGACGAACAAAGCCGAAAATGCTGGTTTGTTGGCTGTCCCAGTAAGCGCTCAAAACACTTCACAGAATTGCTCCAATTGCGGAAAAAAAGTCCCAAAGAAGCTGCATGTAAGATGGCATGACTGTCCCCATTGTGGATGTAGTCTAGATCGCGATCACAATGCAGCTATAAACATCAAAAACAGAGCGGAAGGGCAGTCCGTTCTTAAAGCCCAGCGCCTCCGCGCGCAATAGCCGGATTGGCTGGGAAGCCTACACTGAACCCAACGGGTCAGTGTAGGAGCTGTCACTTCTTAATGAGCGATTAGCTAACCTTGTGCAAAGCTAATCGCTTGTAGCTTAGATAGATTAAAGTGAAGCATTGACAAATAAACAAAAATATGCGTAGGTAAGGATTGATCGTGCGTTCGCGCTTTTCTAGACCAGGGCTCACTAAAGTCATCAGTCATTTATCAAAGACTTTTGAATTTTTCATTAACAATTAACAGGTAACAGTTAACAATAAAGAATTAGCAGTAAAACCTGTAGCTAGCTTGTAATGAACATACGCACTGTCTCTACTAAGCCCTTTACAGACCAAAAGCCCGGTACTTCCGGACTCCGTAAG
Source organism: Moorena sp. SIO3B2 (assembly GCF_010692525.1). Classification (NCBI taxonomy): domain Bacteria; kingdom Bacillati; phylum Cyanobacteriota; class Cyanophyceae; order Coleofasciculales; family Coleofasciculaceae; genus Moorena; species Moorena sp. SIO3B2. The sequence goes on along the minus strand of NZ_JAAHHE010000005.1, from coordinate 13,588 downwards.
TCGGTCACCGTTTTTCAAGAGCCCCATTACCTGGAAAACTTTATCCAGTCTATCTTTGACTCCCTAGAAGGCTGTGAAGGTCAAACCCTAGTTGTAGGGGGTGATGGTCGCTACTACAATCGGCAAGCAATTCAGACCATTCTCAAAATGGCAGCCGCCAATGGGTTAGGTCGGTTGTTAGTCGGTTGTGGTGGTATTCTGTCTACCCCAGCAGCATCTTGTGTTATTCGCAAGCATAAGGCATTAGGTGGCATTATCCTCTCGGCTAGCCACAATCCTGGGGGTCCAAAGGGTGACTTCGGTGTCAAGTATAACACCAGTAATGGTGGACCAGCACCGGAAAAGGTGACGGAAGCTATCTATGCTCGGAGTAAAGTCATTGATAGTTACAAAATCCTGGAGGCTGCGGATGTGAATCTAGACCGACCAGGTGCATTTACCCTGGGAACCTTGAGCGTTGAGGTGATTGACCCAGTTGAGCCTTATACTCAATTGATGGAGTCCCTGTTTGATTTTGACCGCATTCACCAGCTACTAACCTCTGGGAAATTCCGCATGTGTATGGACTCATTACATGCGGTAACTGGTCCCTATGCCCATGCTATTTTTGAACAACGCCTAGGGGCACCAGAAGGTACAGTACTTAATGGTATACCGTTAGAAGATTTTGGTGGTGGTCATCCTGACCCCAATTTAGTCTATGCTAAGGACTTGGTGGATATTCTCTATGGTGATAATGCACCGGACTTTGGGGCTGCTTCCGATGGGGATGGCGATCGCAATATGATCCTGGGAAGCTCGTTCTTCGTTACCCCCAGTGATAGCATCGCTGTGTTAACCGCCAATGCCCATCTGGTACCTGGTTATAGTCAAGGTTTAGCAGGGGTCGCTCGTTCCATGCCAACCAGTGCTGCTGTAGACCGAGTGGCGGCTCAGTTGGGTATTGATTGCTATGAGACCCCAACAGGTTGGAAGTTTTTTGGCAATTTATTGGATGCAGGTAAAGCCACTTTGTGCGGTGAAGAAAGTTTCGGCACTGGTTCTAACCATGTACGGGAAAAAGATGGACTTTGGGCAGTGCTATTCTGGCTCAATATCCTGGCAGTGCGGGGTGAATCAGTGGAGCAGATTGTCCGTAGCCACTGGCAAACCTATGGTCGTAATTTCTATTCCCGCCATGACTATGAAGAGGTAGATGGGGCACGAGCTCAGGAACTGATGGAGCGTCTGCGTTCAAGTGTGCCAGACCTGAAAGGACAGCAATTTGGCTCTTACCAGGTAGAGTATGGTGATGACTTTAGTTACACAGACCCAGTAGATGGGAGCGTCAGCCAGAAGCAGGGGATTCGGATTGGCTTTACTGATGGCTCTCGGATTGTATTCCGCCTATCTGGTACTGGCACAAAAGGGGCAACCCTACGCCTCTATTTAGAGAGCTATGAGCCAGATTCCACTAAGCATGACGTGGATACTCAACAAGCATTGGAACCACTGATTTCCCTTGCCCATGAGATTGCCCAGATTCGCAAGTTTACAGAGCGGGAGGTTCCCACTGTAATTACCTAAGGTTTTGATGGGTTAGTTTCCCTGTTAATGAAAGGAACATGGGTAATAGGTAATAGGTAATAGGTAATAGGTAATAGGTAATAGGTAATAGGTAATAGGTAATAGGTAATAGGTAATAGGTAATTAGGTAAGCATTCAGCGTGTCGCGTATCAGCGTGTCGCGTATCAGCCAGCCATTCCCGTAGCGTGGCCAACGGCCAAGGCTGACGGCTGACGGCTGACGGCTGACGGCACCTCAAGTAGCACCATCTGTAGCGCATATGCTTACTTGGTATAGCACTACCCATTAAGATGTTTGACATTGTCTTGATGCAAAGCGCGAGTGGGGGAAACCACGGCAGTCGCTCATGGGGGGGACCCCCAAGACCGCGCTGCCTCCCCAAGACCGTAATGGTGCGCTTACAGTCGTCGAATTAAATTCGCCACGGGTCGCACCTCTGCATCGCTTCTAAACTCCGAAACCTAGTCCTAGCTTACTTTTGACTTCTGACTTCTCACTTCTGACTTGCCCGTAGCGCTATACAACCCCGACCAGTTACCTATTACCCATTAGCCGTTACCAAAATGAGTAACTGTCTCGGTAATAGTGGATAGCCTAGATTTCAATAGCAACAGATTTTTATTCCTAGAGGTGCGACCCAAGGGCGATTTACTCGCCCTAGGAGGCGCGCACCTATAAAAATTTTCATCATTGTTTAATTTAGCTCATCTCCATAGATGGTTCTTGGATATTTCGTCAAGTCAAGAGATATCTGGCTACATTTCAACATTATTTATTGTCAATTAGTTAATTTTATGAATAATCTCAAATCACCTGCTGTTAACCCTTTTTGCCACACAGTAAATTGATTGGGGCAAAAGCTTGCTTGCACACCTCAATGACTGAATCAAAGAGGGACTGAATGAAAAAGATTATTCTTTAACCCAGATTTGGTATAACCCCTAACTGCTCTGAGGGAGGGTAAAATTACTCATTCATAATTCTTAGCTGAATGATGTTATATAATAATTAGTTTTTGCTCAGGACTAACTCAGTAAATTTTTCATAAATTTTTATGAATTTTTGATGAAAATCCCTATTTTGATAGTGACATTTACTGAAATTTATGCCATTTATACTAATGGTAGGATTTTTTTTTGTCAGTCAAAACGCAAAAAAAAAATATGAAGCCTAGAACCAAACTACTTTTTTGACTAGGTCATCTGTTAGGGGTGGAATTTGATCAGGGAATCGTTAGGGAGTCAAACTATAGAAAAGGCTTCAAAAAATCTATCCAGTTTCACTGGATAGATTTGAGGAGGGCATCTTTGAACTATTAAAGGGGGTGTTTTACCCTTACCGATGTTTCTAGAAACATGTATCTAGAAAGGTACTGTACCCTAGATACATCGATAAGCATGATTAAATTTGCCCCAAAAGTTCACATACAAAGTTCACATAAAAAGTTCACAGACTCTTATCCCATTTCAGGCCAGGGACGTTGAGTAATGCCAGTTTTGTAAGTTACACATCCCGTGAGTTACTGAATTGGGATGGAGTAATTAGAAATTTTTTGGTGCATCAGGACTGAAAAGAAAAGCCCACCAGTGTAAACACAGATAACTTTTGGGAGAAAACCATCTTATGGTTCTGATTGAAGCAGAAAGCGATCGCGTAACGCGAGTCAACTATGAGACAACCAGTGCAAACAATATTGATACCGTTGCTTCAGGCGGTCGAGCCGTCCAGATCTCAAGCTTTAATGACCCGGTTGAAGAAAACCCTGGTGTGCTTAGATTTCAATGGACAGCAGATGATGGACCGGCTGGTAAGTACGATATTAGTATTGCCTACTTTGACGAAGAGGATGGGGAATCTCCACTGACATTTAGTGTCAACGACAATGTAGTTGGTACATATGTTTATAATCTAAACTTACCTGGGATTACAGCTGAGCCAAGGAATTATGTCCCTCTGAGCGGTGGCAATCCACGTGGCCCTCGCCCTCTAAGTGCTGAGGATAATCCAAATGCCATTTTTCAGGGCGTAGACCTTGCTCCAGGGGATGAAATAGAAATCTCGGTACTGGCAGATAGCATTAATAATGATGCTAATTTCGAGCTAGGGCGACTTGATGCCATTGAAATTACCCCAGCTGAAGATATTATCCCCAGTTTGGATCTGTTCTGGCGTAATCCTGTCACTGGACAACTTGGTGTGTGGACTCTAAATGACGAAGGCACTAGCGTCGAGACGGCAGCGTTCATTAAAGATCAAAGTGGTAAGGAGGTATTGGTACCAGACGACAGTCCATTTGACGCCCGTGGTGTTGTGGATTTAGGCGATGGTAACAGGAGTCCTCTGTGGCGTAATACCGAAACCGGGGGTGTTGCGATTTGGAAGATGGAAGGCTCCGAGTTCCAGGAGGCAATAACTACTCAGGCACCAGCAGGTCAACCAGGATCAGACCTCAACTGGGAAATCCGTGGCACCGGAGATGTTAACGGTGGTGGTGCAGAAGAAATCTTCTGGTACAACACATCTACTGGAGAAATTGCTGTTTGGGAGATAGATCAAACCGGGTTTCAGAATGCTACGTTTATTACGGATACCAATGGTGACAGGTTGACCATATCACCTAATGATCCCTGGCAGTTAGTTGCGGCTGGAGACATGGATGGCGATGGTAACGCAGATGCTATCTGGGAAAATATGAATACCCAAGAGTTTGCCTACTGGAAGCTTGATGGTACTGTTTTCCAAAACGCAGTGCTGATCGATTCCCGACCAGCAAACGGTGCTTGGGAATTCCGTGGTTCCTATGACGCTAACAACGATGGTACTGATGATTTCTTCTTCCGTAATTCCGTTACTGGACAGAATGGCATGTGGATGATCCACAATAACTCACTGGGTCAGATTGTCGAGATCGATAGGGTTGAGGATCTCAACTTCTCCTTCTACGTCTAGGATAGTCAGCAGCTAGCTTTTCTGTTGTAATTAAAGTTGAGAAAAACCCACCCCTTCTGCTTACGCTCAAGGGGTGGGTTGATTGTTCACTTAAATCTGAATCTAATATCTCCGAGTTTTAGGGCAAACGCATCTAATCGTCACAAACCAGATCTTATTGGCATTTGGCTGACCCAAAAATTTATTGCTGACCCAAAAATTTTGACGGGGATGAATTAAACTGGTATATTATTTATTTGGCTTATCTTTAGCGCCACTATGATTTTCACTAATTAATAGGTACGACCACCAGGATATAAAACTGTCAGCATTCAGGCTAATGCTGTCAGCTATCATGCTTAAAATAAACCCAGCGTAGCGTGCGCCGTTCCCGTAGCGTGCGCCGTTTTCGTAGCGTGCGCCGATGCGCAATGTGCAATGGGCAAACGGGATAATTTAATATTGATAGATTAATGAGAATTGAAAGTCAACAGAAAAGTCCTTGGCCTATGGCCACGCTACTTGAAGTCCTTTGTGGCACAGGCTTCGACGCTGTGATCCAAAAAAGATTAAACGAATGCTTACCTCTTTTATTCAAAAGCACCTCAAGTAGCACCCTCTGTAGGGCATTAGCTGATAGCTGATAGCTTACCCACTAACTGCCCTGAGGCAGGGGAAAATTTATCATTCATAATTATTAGCTGACTTGATGTTATATAATAATTAGTTTTTGCTCAGTGCCAACTCAGTAAAAATTTTATAAATTTTTATGAAAATTTAATGAATATACCTAATTTGATAGTGACATTTACGGATTTTTATGGCATTTATACTAGTGGTAGGTTTTTTTTCAGTCAAAACGCCAAAAAAATCTGAAGCCTGGAACAAAAATATTTTTTTGAGTAGATCATCTGTTAGGGGTGGAATTTTATCAGGGTATCGTTAGCCAGTAAAATAATATAAAAGGCTTCAAAAAATTTATCCAGTTTCACTGGATAAATTTCAGCAGGGCATCTTTGAACTATTAAAGGGGGTGTTTTACCCTTATCGATATATCTAGAAATAGGTATCTAGAAAGGTATTGTACCCTAGATACATCGATAAGCATAATTAAATTTTCCCCAAAAGTTCACAGACAAAGTTCACAGACTCTTATCCCATTTCAGGCAAGGGACCTTGAGTAATGCCAGTGTATTGATGCAAAGCGCGAGTGGGGGAAACCACGGCAGACCGCGAGTGGGGAGGGGCTGTGTGCGGAACCTGCGTCCGCACCGCTGTTTGCCCCGTGGGAACCCCCAAGACCGCACTGCCTCCCCTGTTCCGAAGCTGCATCGCTTTTGTAAGTTACACATCCCGTCAATTAGTGAGTTGGGACTGAATTGGGATGGAGTAATTAGAAATTTTTTGGTGCATCAGGACGGAAAAGAAAAGCCAACCAATGTAAACACAGATAACTTTTGGGAAAAAACTATCTTATGGTTCTGATTGAAGCAGAAGGTACTCGCGTAACGCGAGTAAACTACGGCATAACCGGTTTCAACAATATTAATCTCGTTGCTTCAGGGGGTCGAGCCGTCGAGATCACAGACTTTGATAACCCGGTTCCAGTTCCCGGTGTGCTTACCTTTCAATGGACAGCACAGGATGGACCAGCTGGTAAGTACGATATTCGTATTGCCTACTTTGACGAAGAGGATGGGGAATCTCCCCTGACATTTAGTGTCAATGGAGAGGTAGTTGGTACCTATGTTTATAATCTAAACTTACCTGCTAATAGACCTCGGCCAACAGCTGAGCCAAGGAATTATGTCCCTCTGAGGGGTGGCAATTCAAGTGGCACCCTAAGTGCTGAGGCTAATCCAAATAAACCCCTTTTTCAAAACATAGACCTTGCTCCAGGGGATGAAATAGAAATCTCGGTACTGGCAGATAGCAATAATTCTGATTTGAATTTCGAGCGAGGGCGACTTGATGCCATTGAAATTACCCGAATCCCCAGTGTGGATCTGTTCTGGCATAATCCTGTCAGTGCAAAAGTTGGTTTGTGGACTCTAAATGGCCAGGGGACTAGCGTCGAGACGACAGCGTTTATTACCGATCAAAGTGGTCAGGAGGTGTCGGTACCAGACAACACTGGATTTGAAGCTCGTGGTGTTGTGGATTTAGGCGATGGTATCAGGAATCCTCTGTGGCGTGATACCCTAACCGGCGGTGTTGCGGTTTGGAAGATGGAACGCTCCGAGTTCCAGGAAGCAATAATTACTCAGGCACCAGCAGGTCAACCGGGATCAGACCTCAACTGGGAAATCCGTGGCACGGGAGATGTTAACGGTGATAGTGCAGAAGAAATTTTCTGGTACAACACATCCAGCGGAGAAATTGCTGTTTGGGAAATAGATGAAAACGGGTTTCAGAATGCTACGTTTATTACGAATACCAATGGTGACAGGTTGACCATATCACCTAATGATCCCTGGCAGTTAGTTGCGGCTGGAGACATGGATGACGATGGTGACGCAGATGCTATCTGGGAAAATATGAATACCCAAGAGTTTGCCTACTGGAAGCTCGATGGTACTGTTTTCCAGGAGGCAGTGCTGATCGATTCCCGACCAGCAGACGGTCCTTGGGAATTCCGTGGGGCCTATGACGCTAACCGAGATGGTATTAATGATTTCTTCTTCCGTAATTCCGTTACTGGACAGAATGGCATGTGGATAATCGAGAATAACTCACTTAGTAATATTGTCGTTATCGATACGGTTGAGGATCTCAACTTCTCCTTCTACGTTTAGGATAGTCAGCAGCTAGCTTTAGGGACTTGCGTGTAAAAAAAATACCAATTAAAGTAGGGTGGGCAAAGTAATATAATTTAGAATAATCAAAAGAAACAAACTGTTTTTGCCCACCCTACAAGCTAAAAACTGGTATTTGATTTTTTGGCTACTCCCTTACTCTTGTCATTAGAGTGAATGAAAACCCACCCCTTCTGCTTAAGCTCAAGGGGTGGGTTGATTGTTCACTCAAATCTGAATCTAATATCTCCGACTGTTAATCACTTCGTAGTCAGGTACGTTAATTGTTATAGCGGTTTGCGATTTTTTAAGTACATAGTTCTGGGTTTTTATGGAACAGGGCACAGGGCACAGGAAACAGGGCACAGGGCACAGGGCACAGGGAGTAGGGAGTAGGAAACAATAAAAAAATCCTGTGTACCTGATTAATATGAGAACCGTTATAGTGAATTATTAGTTATTAATTGAAAACTGTCAATTTTAAATTTATTGATGACATTATTATGTGGGATTCAGTGGTAAGCATTCACCTAAAGACCAAATACTTAGGTTCAGTTGCTCAGCAATTTATGCCTCAAAAGCGTGAATTGATATCGAAATCATGGAGTCGGTTTACGATCCCAGTCAACGGATGTGGTTTTTAATTCCCGACCACCCCACATTTCCGTCTCGAAAGTAGCACTTTCTCCAGCACTGAGGTTAGGGGGATTGGTGTACATGGAACTGGTGCCAATTACACTGCCGTCATCATCGAGAATTTCATAGTTTACTCGGGTCGAGTAGACAGTTTTGTCGGTTTTGTTGACTACACGACCGATAAGACGGTCATTTTGGAAACTCACTTCGCTAATGACTACTTTGGAGTCTGAGATGCCACATAGACTACTAAGATCTACAAGGGTGCCATTATCGGTTTGCATGTAGCACACTGGTAGCTCAATCTCTGTGCTCGGTACAGGGGAGAAGCCAGAGGCAAGCGTCAGTGGCAGGCTAAACGCCTTGGGAACAATTAGCAGGATTGAGGCAGCTTCTAAAGCAAGGGACAAAGACCAAAATTTCACCATCATGGTCACCTTCTCAAACTGATTACAGGATAAATGGTCAGGGTGGGAGCCCTCAGCCCAAGTTCTCCAAGTGGGGAACCTTGGTGGTTGAGGGTGATTACTAGTTCAGCTAGGTTGATACGGATCGTAAATCCAGTTATTAATCGTAGCGTGGGCAGTGCCTACCAACGCGGTTTGCAAGCTTGATTATCTGTCTGGTGCACTGCCCACCCTACATCAACCTAGGTTGATACGGATCGTAAATCCAGTGATTAATCCTAGGGTGGGCAGTGCCTACCAACGCCCTTTGCAAGCTTGATTATCTGTCTGGTGCACTGCCCACCCTACATGAACTCTAGTTCGGCTGGGTTTGTGTAGCCCCACGGTTGACACAGTGGGGCAAAAAAGGCCTAATAGACTAGCATATTGTAGAAACTACTCAGAAGTTATCCGAAAAATTATTTAATGGTTGGGTGAGAGTGGAGAAATTACTGGTAACTCACTTCAGTAATCCTTTAGACGGCTTGTGGTCTAAAGTAGGCTCCACAACCCCCCAAGACAAATTTTTGGATAGCTTCTAAGCAGCCTACGGGCAATGTACAGCAAGGTGGAAGTTACGATCTACGGCATTTCCACTAGAATTGTTAGTAGCAACCCAAACCCCATTGGTGGTGCCAGCGCGTGTGGCTACAGTAACTTCACCAGATCGTTCAGTGCCAAAGCCTGTAGTACCTAAAGTAGCAGTGTAAGCACACCGACGGACATCCCGGTTGAAAAAGACTTCGTACCGACCGTTCAGAACTTTTCGGGCTCGGCTGGCACCGAATCCGCGACTGAGTGCGCCGTTCCTGGTGACTACAGCAAATACGGTTTTTGCACTGGGGGTGGGGGTAGTGGTTAAAGTAAATTGTTGGTTGCTCGGAGGGGTGGGACGAGGCGCGTTAGTATCTTGTGCTAAGGCTTTGCCTTGAGGAATACCGAGGCTGATTACACCCAAAGATAGAACTACAGACGCAATGGCTACTTTACTACGAAACATGATAAATTTCCTGGTTTGAACCTTGAAGTTTGTAATGTTAATACTGAGGTGTTTCGGTCATTGGCTGACTCGAATTCAACCTCTACTTACATTTCTGAAGCCGATCCAGGATTTACGCAGTGGATTGTTTAATCTTTACAAAACTTAAAAAAAAGCTCTGGTCAAACCTGGCATAAAAAGCCGGAAAATTCCCTAAAACCTAGGATGCTTCAGTAACGCACCCTACTGGTAGCATCAGAAGAAACCCATTAGAAGAAACCATGGCGACCTGTGAGCAGATACCCTGAAAGCGATCGCATGCGATCGCTTTCAGCAGGTGATCAGCTTGGTTACCAAATCGTGACCAGATTACTCCTAACCCTCCCAACACAGGGCTAATATCAAGTCTGGTTGAATACCCATAATTAAGGAGAGAGTGGGGAGGGTGGGAAGTGTGGGAAGTGTGGGAAGTGTGGGGAGATGGGGAGATGGGGAGATGGGGAGATGGGGGAGATTTTGATTAAGGGTAATTATCCCGACATGATATAAGGATAGGTTCTGATTACGATCAGTAGGATGATGGTAAACAGTGATTGACTTTTTGAGACGGACGCGATCGCTTACTTTGATCTGTCAGGATTAGACTTGCCCGAACTAGATCCCAAATCAGCAAAAACTTAGCGCTGATCTGATCTAGCTCTAACAGAATACGATCACCATATACGATCATCATACCAGTCACGATTAAGTTGATCCATGTCAGAAACACCCCAAACCTCAACTCAAGGACAGCTGGACAGTACCATGGCAAGTCATGAGCTAACTGCCACCACAGCCAAATGGTTTGACTATCCAGTGCGAGTCCATCCCCACCACACTGACTATGCTGGTATAGTCTGGCATGGTACCTACATTGGCTGGATGGAGGAAGCGAGGGTGGAGTACTTGCGCTCAATGGGTATGGATTATAGTGATTTTGTCAGGCTAGGATGCGATTTACCAGTAGTAGAACTTTCTTTACGCTATCACCGGGCAATGCCAATGGGCACAGCAGCAGTTGTCAAGACAGCCATCGCCGAAATGAAAGGTTTCCGTATGAAGTGGGATTATAAAATTCAATCCCATGATGGCAAAGAACTTTACCTAACCGGTCGTGTGATTCTAGTAGCCGTTGACCGAGAGCAGGGTAAGATTATGCGCAAATTACCACCAGTGCTAAAGGATTTATTAGATAAGCTTTCTAGTTGAGCCAATCGAACTGAGGTTATTTTACGGTTATTTCACAAAGCAATATCAGCATATTGCCACGCTTGTTGATATTGCTGTTGTACAGTTTCTGCTTCTGCTGTTTTTCCTTGTGCTTGCAAGCTTTGTGCTAAACCATGTAATGACCAACCATTTTCCGGATAAATATCTAAATCATTATGATAAACCCTATACAGCAATTGTACCTGTCCTAACTTCACAATCTTAAAAACATACCCTTGAAAGTCTCCTCCCTCTGACTTATCTGCTTCCCCTGCTCCCTCTAATGCTCTGCTTCTGGGTTATAAATTCCGACCAATCTGCCAATTAATACGGCGGGATACATCACCCCACAAATTCCTTCTAAATTAGTCAGAGCTTTCGCTAGAGGACTGACAGGAGTAATATCCCCATAGCCAACGGTAGTTAAGGTGGTAAAACTGAAATAAAGCAGGTCAAAAGAATTAATTGTTTCTGCTGAATAAGTAAAAGATTTTGGGTTTAATAAATAGATAGTTTCAAAAAACAAAACCCACAGAGTACCAATTAAAAGAAAGACGTTAATACCGCCAACTATGGTATCGATCGTGACTTTGTGACCGCTAAAAATCTTCTCAATCATCAACACAATAGCTAAGAGAAAAAAACCACCATAAATAATATTTGTAGCCACAGCTAGCTTTAAGTTAGAGTATTGATAAATAAACTCGATAAAATCGACTACAAAAGCGAGCAATGAAATGAACAGATAACAATAAAAAAACCTTTTATGTAAATAAAATGTTGTAATTATTACAACTATTGCTCCTAATAAAATTAGGGATAGAATTAAGTCGGCAATTATTGCTTGCGAGAAAAAAGCATAGGCGACAAAAGCCAAAAGCAGCACTAACAAAAGCTGAGTATATTTATTCTTGGCTGAACTCTGTAACTGTTTGAGTCTCATCACTCTCTTGCTCCTTGAAAAAGGATATATAGCAATTCTCATCACAAGTTAGGTACACAGGATTTTTTCCAACTCCCCCCTCCCCGCGCCGGAGCACCCCACTAGCTGTTCTCTGGTCCGAAGATCATTAAAACCCAGGACGAAAGTACTTAAAGCAATTTAGAGCTGTTATATCAATTTAAGAAGATTCCCAGAAACTTAGCGCTATTGACAGTAATTATGTCGGTTTAGCAACTTTAGTTTCGCACCAGGAACTAGTGTAAACTCCACTCACTCTGTAGGGGTGGGTTTAGCTTATGTATCAGCCCAAGACAAACAACCTTGTTACAAACGTTACAAAACCCACCCTTTCCTAGTCAACTGAATTGCTGCATTTAGTCATTAGTCATTTGTAATCCACCAAAGTCTCTTGGTACTTACAAATGACTAATTACTGATGAGTGTTAACCACAGAAGTGATGACTTATGAAATTGCAGGGCAATTCACATTCGTCCCACCTAAACCACAATACCCATTAGGATTTTTAGCCAGGTACTGCTGGTGATAGCCCTCTGCGTAATAAAACTCAGGAGCATCTAGAATCTCTGTGGTAATATTACCATAACCGGCGACCTTCAGAGCTTGCTGATAAGCGTTTTGTGAGGCTTCCGCTAGCTTCTTTTGGTCTTCGGAATAGGTATAAATTCCTGAACGGTACTGAGTACCAGTATCATTGCCTTGGCGCATGCCTTGGGTGGGATTGTGGCTTTCCCAGAAGACTTTCAATAGTGCTTCGTAACTGATTACCTTTGGATCAAATACCACCAGCACCACTTCATTGTGACCGGTCATGGCTGTACAGACCTCTTGATAAGTAGGGTTAGGGGTAATGCCAGCAGCGTAACCTACTGCGGTAGTGAACACTCCCTCTTGTTGCCAGAATCGGCGTTCTGCTCCCCAAAAACATCCCATGCCAAACATCGCCATTTCCAATCCATCAGGATAAGGGGGTTTGAGAGGATTGCCGTTGACGTAGTGACGCTCGGGTACTGGCATGAGTTCTGAGCGTCCGGGTAAGGCTTCCTCAGGAGTAGGCACGGTCAGCTTTTTCTTAAATCCGAAGAGTACCATCAGTTTTGAATCTTAGTTTTGATCACTTACTTAACATTTTGCAACATTTATAGCGTTTGTATATGGGTTGTAAACACACCAATTGCAGGAAAAGGCATGCATGCAAGAGGCAAAAGGCAAGAGGGGAAAGAGCTCCGGAGTTTTATTGGATAAGAAAAAAATACCTCTTAGGTTTACATCTGATTTACAAACCCTATATGAGTAAATTACTCATTCATTAGTGGTAACTACCAATAGACTTTTGGCTGGCTATTGGCTAGCTACTAAGAGACGGTTTATAAAGTAAATCTTAAGACAGCTATAGTCTTGAATATTGGTGGGTTACGGCGGACAGCTCTCTTAAAAGGTGAGCTTTGACAGATATCGCCGCCTAACCCACCCTAGGCAAGGATTTAAGCAAAGTTTAACAAACATTCTCTAAGGACTAAAGACTCAGAGGACTAAACACTCTCCGACTCAGGAGGAGGATTTAGTTTTTGCTAAACTACGATATTCCCAAGCTGGAACAAACTTAGGGTCTCGCCACAACCCTCGCCGATATCGTTTGGCATTGGCTTCAGCACTATCGACCATTTCCGCACTGGGGCAATCTTTCAGATAGGGGCGATATACCTGTGCTAGTCCTTCTTTTACTAGCACTTCCTGGACAAAGGTGCCATCGGTTAAGCGTACTTCACTGACGCTGCGCCCATAGCGGTCAGTATCAGTTACAGTCAAAACTACCTGATTATCGCTTTGTTTAACCAGTTCCTGAAGTCGCTCCTTGGCTTTATTTCCCCATTTGAATTGACTTTTGTCTACCAATTTGCGGCTTTGCTTCTCTTTTTTGGAATGGGCAATTTCTGGAGCGTCGATACAGGCAAACCGAACTTTGACATCCTTGCCAAACCTGTCAGCGACGAGAATGGTATCCCCGTCAGATACCCGTTTGACAG
>NZ_JAAHHE010000499.1:0-3859 GCF_010692525.1 Moorena sp. SIO3B2 | reverse complement strand
CTTCTGCCCTCTGCCTTCTGCCTTCTGCTGTTCAGGTCATCATCTCCTTCTCGACAAAATTGGTATAGACCTGACCCTCAATAAAAGCTGGTGTCTCTAGGATTTTTTGATGGAAAGTGAGGGTGGTGGTGACTCCGGTAATGGCACACTCCCTTAAGGCTCGTTTCATGCGCTGAATGGCCGCATCACGGGTGGGACCCCAAACGATTAATTTCCCAATCAGAGAGTCGTAATAGGGGGGAATTTCGTAATCGGGGTAAACATGGGAATCCATGCGCACCCCTGGTCCTCCTGGTGGTAGGTAAGCACTAATTCGTCCTGGTTGGGGACGGAAACCGTGGTCTGGGTCTTCGGCATTGATCCGACATTCGATGGCGTGACCTTTGAGAGTAACTTGGTCTTGGGTAAGGCTTAGTTTATCCCCTTCAGCAATTTTAATTTGTTCGGCGATCAAGTCTAGACCGGTGATCATCTCGGTGACTGGGTGTTCTACCTGAATTCGGGTGTTCATTTCCATAAAGTAGAATTCACCAGAGGCATCTAAGAGAAACTCTACTGTACCAACTCCGACGTAATTGATGGACTTAGCGGCCATTACCGCAGCATTACCCATTTTTTCCCGCAATTCTGGGTCAAGCACTGGGCTAGGGGCTTCTTCCAGTAGCTTTTGGTGACGCCGTTGGATCGAGCAGTCTCGCTCACCCAAGTGGATTGCGTTGCCGTGACTATCAGCTAAAATTTGAATCTCGATATGGCGAGGGCGTTGAAGAAATTTTTCAATATATACCCCGCCATTACCAAAGGCAGCTTGGGCTTCCCCTTGAGCGGCTTGGAAGAGTTTAATCAATTGGCTGTCATCCTGTACCAGGCGCATACCCCTTCCTCCACCACCAGCAGTGGCTTTAATCATGACAGGATAGCCAATTTGACGTGCGATCGCATGAGCTTCTTGCTCAGAGCTGACTAATCCATCACTTCCGGGCACTGTGGGCACACCAGCTCGTTGCATGGTTTCTTTGGCCGTAGATTTATCTCCCATGGCCCGGATCGCTTCTGGGGTAGGACCGATGAAGGCAATCTGATGATCAGCACAGATTTCAGCAAAACGGGCATTTTCTGATAGGAAACCATAGCCTGGATGAATGGCAGTGGCGTTGCGAGTGAGGGCAGCAGAAATAATATTGGGTATATTTAAATAACTTTTGTTGCTGGGGGGGTCCCCGATACAAACCGCTTCATCGGCCAGTTGGACATTAAGAGCATGTTGGTCAATGGTCGAGTGAACTGCAACGGTGGGAATCCCCATCTCCTCACAGGTTCGGATAATCCGTAAGGCAATTTCCCCACGATTGGCAATTAATATCTTTGAAAATTTCATAAAATAGCTTGGCTATATAGGGTTTTTAGTTGAGATGTAAAACTAGGATTGATGGGGAAGTGTGGGAAGTGTGGGAAGTGTGGGGAGGGTGGGGAGAAAGGTCGGTGTGGGGAGGGTTGGGAAATATAGTAAGTGTGGGGAGGATGGGGCGCAACATGGTTTATAAACTATTAAGGGTTTTTTTTGTCTTAATCCCTAATGCCTAGTGCTATCATGCCTAAATTGGGTTTACCCGTCAATTTAAGTTTCACAGCAATTTTGACAGTAATTTTATGATCCAGGCTTTGCAGCTCAGTACTGTTGTATGTTATCCTAAGAAACGGTTAGCAAATCGCGGATGTGGTGGAATGGTAGACACGCACGCTTGAGGGGCGTGTGGCGAAAGCCATGCGAGTTCGAGTCTCGCCATCCGCATTGATCAGCCAAGAGTTCTAGGCAACTTCCCAACGGGGAGCTTCGGCTCAGGGCAGAAGAAAAATAGATGAAAACATTATCATAAAAGGGATGCAGCACTATGGGACAAGGGCGCACCATTGCCTATTGCCTATTGCCTCTTGCCTATTCCCACACTCTTCTTCCCTCCCCTTCTCCCCACACTTCCCACCCTCCCCACCCTCCTCAGACTTCCGATTCCCGATTCCCGATTCCCGATTCCCGATTCCCTAAGCAATCACCTCTTCGTCACATCAGGCTGCTGAAACCGATAGATATCGCGAATCACGTTTACCCAACCATCACAAAGAGAGGCTAATAAGCGATCGCCTTTTTCCTCACTTGCTGCTGTGGCATCCCCGAGTACTCCACTCTGAGTCAGCCCCTTGGTCAGCCAAGCAAAGGACAAATTTCCTTCCATACTCAATAGACTATCTTCGGGCAATCCCTGGGGATATTCCTTTACTGCCCGATCCATTTTCACTTGACCGGGGAGTAGACAGAGCATGAGACTAGTTTCTAAATCCCCCCCATGAATCCCTAATTCTAATTCTTTCTGGGTAGCTAATTCCTTGGCCATGTTAGGCACGCCCCAGGTAAACAAGGGAAATACCATAAAATCTTCATGCTTGTGGTGAATATCCCGTGCTGCAATTTCCATCACTTGGGGTTGTCCGCCATGGGAATTCATCAGTACTAACTTCCGAAACCCACACCGATAGATACTATCAGCCATTTCCATCAGCACCGCTAGTAAGGTTTGAGCACTAAGGGTAATGGTGCCAGGAAAATGCCAATGCTCATTGGATTTGCCGTAATAAAGGGGAGGTAAGGCATAAGCCGGGATTTCTGGGTCTAAGCAGCCTAAGGCTTTGCCCAAGACTCCCACCCCAATCGCCGCATCTACAATCAGCGGTAAATGGGGGCCATGCTGCTCAATGGAAGCGACCGGCTGAATAATCACAACATTTTCTTTGTCTGGCATCTGTTCGATATCAGTCCAGGTCAGATAAGGGAAAAATCGTTCCGGAGGAATGAAATTATGCATAAGAGTGTGGGGAGGGTGGGAAGTGTGGGAGGTGTGGGGAGAGGGAAAAAATCCTCTGTAGTTCATAGGTATGAGAAACCCTATATAGTAGAATACTTTGCCCACCGGACTTTAATTAGTATTTTTTTACACTCAGGAGGTTCAGAGGTTCGTTCACGAGGTTCAGAGGCTGATGCGATCGCACTTACTTAAATTAGCCTACCCTTAGTGCTATAGTTTTTTACTCAGGACTTACCCACAGAATCCATGGGTAGGGTGGGCAAGGTTTTGCCCACCCTACAGGTAGCTACCCTTAGTGCTATAGTTTTTTACTTATCAAGCATCAAAGCTCGATAACCAGCTTGAACAAGGCGTTCCATACAAATAATGGTCATGTTCCATAGCCCAGTCTGATGGTGCTTCAACTGTTCCGGCAAATCCTTATAACACATCCCAGGCATTTTGGCTAGTAACTGTTGTCACTTCTGTCTCAATAGCAATCGCATAGCGCTTGCCGGGTTCGAGATTAACAGTTCTGTCTAACCGTAAAACCTCACCATCGAAGATAGCTGTTACTACAGGTATCTTTCGAGCTTCTGTGCTGTCAGCAGGTTGAGTTTTAACATCTTGGCGGAGGTGAATTTCCTGTATTAGGTCTGCCCAGCTAAAATCTTCTGGTAATTTATCGATTAATCTACGTGCTTCTTCTTTGAGATTAAGGCTTGCCATAAATTTTATCGTAAGCATTCAGCCGTCAGCCGTCAGCCGTCAGCCATTCGCGTTTGCGAAGCGTCGGCTTTGCCGAAAGCTTGGCCTATGGCCAAGGCCAAGGCTCACGCTGCTTGAGGTGGTTATTTTATTCAAAAGCACCTCAAGTAGCGCATTAGCTGATAGCTGATAGCTGATAGCTGAATGCTTACATTTTATCCTCCAAGTCATTAAGCTAGTGGGATCACTTTGGCTGATCAGGCTCACAGGCTCAATCACCAGGCTCACAGGCTGATGCGATCGCACTTGCCTAA
>NZ_JAAHHE010000498.1:0-3873 GCF_010692525.1 Moorena sp. SIO3B2 | reverse complement strand
GAACGATAACAAACTTTTGCCAAGGTTGATAAGAAAATGCAAAGTCTCTTAACTTAACTTTACTTAAGTTAATAATAACTAAAGTGTGTTCTAGTTTGCTCTTTAGCCGAAGGGAATATGATTTAATGGAAATACCATTCATACACCAATTAGTGAGATTCGTTAGCTATAAACCTTATCCTGTAACAATTTCGGGGATTAGCTCCTGCGGGTAAAATCAACCTAGACAACTTGATAACTATCCTGCTCCAAGTCCAGCCGGAGTATAATCCGAGTCACAGCCCTACCCCTACTGATAGGAACTAACCAATCCATGGATCAAGGGGGGTCGAAAGCGAAAACACTGGTAGCCTAAACTGGTGTAATAGTAGGCAATAACTCATGGGGACCCAAAGAAGGTATCTCCGAATCATTATTAATGAAGTGTGGCTTAATCAGGCTTAACCAGCCAGAGTAATCGTATTTTGCTGAAAATGTCCCAAAATAAGAAAAAGATGTCCGACAGTTACAGCGTCAGATACAGCGCTCTAGATGAGTCAACAATACCAGCAAATATGAGCCTGAGGCAGATTTTCTGGCGTTGCTGAATTAAGGAATGAATGTGCGATAATTTGGTTTTATTAAAGCCCCCTAAATCCCCCAATTCTGGGGGACTTTCATAGTTTTGTTCCCCCCAGAATTGGGGGGCTAGGGGGGCAAAACCATACGCATAATCAGCAACGCCGATTTTCTGGCTAAAAAGAAATTAAGCTGTTGTGCATTAAAAATATCTAACAGCTTATTTAAGTTACACGCAAACCGCCATAAATATCAATCAGATTTTTTTGATCATAGTAATACCTCGGGTCTTACCCATCAGTGATCCCTTTCCTTGCTTAGGGATCTCTTTACTCGTTAAGCTGACTATTGAATTTGCAGACGCGCCCTAGTTATTTTCTCCAGCTCCTTTTCATAGAAGAACTCTTTTTCGCCGAACGCTGGGGCTAGCTCACCAAACCAGGTGGCTTCAGGGTCATAGTGGGCAAAGAATGGCACCTTGCACCAATTAGGATCCCGCCCCCGAATAAACGAGAGAACAAATACCCTTTCTCCCATAATGTGGGCAACTCCACTGATAAGCACTTTACCTGGCAATGCTGACATTACAGGTCCTCGCACAGTTTGACTAAGACCGGATACTCCTTTAATTGCATGGCGAAAAATTTCCCAAGTACGTACTAGGGGTATTCCAAAGTAGTGTTTTGGTCCTGTGTCTCGCTCAACAAACATATAGTACGGAATGCACCCTAGTCGCACCTGCATCTGCCACATTTTTCTCCAGGCTCTAGCAGAATCATTTACGTGCTTGAGTAACGGACTTTGTGCACGGAGCTGAGCTCCTGTAGAGCGAATGCGTCGAATCGCCTCCTGAGCAATTGGGGTATCAAGTTCTCGCCAGTGGGTGTAGTGACCCATAACAGCTAAATGTTTCCCACTGTAAACTATTTTCTCAAACAAGCGTAGCACATCATCAGCATCTCGATCGGTAACGTAACGATAAGGCCAGTAGGCAACTGACTTGGTTCCAATGCGAATGGTTTGGATGTGTTCAAATTCTGGGTCTAGCAGTGGTTCAATATATTGAAAAAGCCTCCGGGCACTCATAATCATAGGATCCCCGCCCGTGAGCACAACATCAGTTACCTCTTTGTGCTGGCGGAGGTAGTCTTGGAACCTCCCTGACTCACGAGTAGTAAATTTGTGAGTGTTCGTATCTACAAATTGTGCCCACCTAAAACAAAATTGACAATAGGCGTGACAAGCCTGACCAGATGAAGGAAAAATGAGGACGGTATCTGGGTATTTATGTTGGATTCCAGAAATTAGTTCACCATCCAACCTTGGCACGTTATAATCTACTTGTCCTCCAGGATGTGGGTTGAGACGAGAGCGAATGTCATCAACAGTTCTACGGATAGTTTCTTTCGATCCATTTGTTTTCAGCAACTTAATTACTCGATTTAAGTCTTCAGGGTTTAACATATCTGGATGAGGGAAGGTCATGCGAAAAATCGGATCATCAGGTAGATTGTTCCAATCGATTAGTTGCTCAACAATATAGTTATTTACTCGAAAGGGAAAAACCTTACTTACTGCTTTCATTGCCAGGCGTTCATGACTTGGTAGTTTTTGTAGCTGGGGCAAGTTCTCTATATCATGACTACCAATGTTGTTAAACGGGTTACTGGTTAAGGGGTGCATCTTTTTGTTGTAAATCTATAACTCAGGGAACATAAGTTGTATTTTAGCCTTAAATGGTCATATCAATGGTCATATTTTTGCAAAAGTCATGCAGCACGCTCATGGGTATTTACCCCATGAGCGACTGGATCAAGACAGTGAGATGCACCCCTCATTAGGGTTTTGCAAGTTTTTTTGGTGATACCAATTTAAATTTATAGTAAGTGCTTTTTTGGTGATACCAATTTAAATTTATAGTAGTCAAAGTAAAAGTTAAGATATATTTCTGCTCCCTGCTCCCTGATCCGAAGTCCCTTTAAAACAAAATGCTTTGTCCTCAACTATACTTCGGTTGCTATATTGTTCACTAAATCCATAGCATAAGAACATAAAAAATGATGAGTAAAGATACCGAAAATTTTTGGGTTTTTAAAGCACTTAATGGAATTGTAGACATTAACTTCAATACAGAAAAAAGTATTGAGGAATTTTGCAATTTTGTATTATCGGGACTTAAAAAATCAGGCCACATAGGCTCAAACTTCCGAAATTTCAGGTTGCTCGATACATCGATGAATGATTCTTATACAATTTTGCAATCAACTTTTCGCAAAGCTAATGAGATTAGAGCTCAAAACGAGAATAGTGGAGGAATACAAATACTCTTAGCTGACCCTTACAGTGAGTTTGCACGTAATCGAGCTGAGTCAATTAGTAAGAATCCATTTCAACAGCCGATGTCGCCAATGAAAAAGATGGAGGATAGTTTAGAGCAGATTATTGTATCTATGAGAGACTTGGCTGAAACACAGCAAAGAAGACCTTTACCCTCATGTATGGAGGGTGTTAAACCAAAATTGGAATTTATTCACGAATACGGTAAGGATTTTGGGTTGAGACTTCTACTCTATTCAGATGTCCCCAGTGGACCAATGTACTTTTTTCAAAACATTTTACTCAAAGGAAGGTTCTGTGTGGGAGAATCTGCAGTTAATCTTCCCTGGATGATGATTATTGATGATCCTAATTGTAGCAAAGATTTTTACAATGTTTTTAGCGACGAGTTTGATCGGATATGGAAGCTTAGTGAAGAAGAAAACTATCAGTATCCAAAAGAAAAAAAATTAAAAGCAGAAGAAACAAGGATTAGAGAATTAGAGCAAGAGATTAGTCGTTTGAAGGCAGAATTTAAAATTCTTAGCTCTCAAGCAAATTCTGAGGAAAATCAACCTCAGCTAAAAAACCAGATTAGCAGGGGGCTAGGGACTTTGGTGTCCACAGTGGTTGAGGTTATGGATCATGCTCAGCGCTTCTTATTCACTTGGCAGTTATTCGTAATTTTAATAGGTTTATTGGTGGCAGTATTTGTGGGAGTGGGATCTAAGATTGACTTTAATCAGCTTCTACCAAAGCCAACCCCTCCGCAATGATCTATCCCAAATGAGTCCAGTCTGGAAGCTCAACCACTTCGGTGAAAGTTCAGTCTAGCTAAATGCTTTAACCTTCACTTAGTTAAACCATGTTCGAGAGCATAGCGAACTAACTCAGTACGGCTATTAGTTCCGGTTTTACTAAACAGACGACTGACGTACTTCTCAACATTACGAACACTAGTCTCTAAACGTCGGGCAATTTCTTTATTCATTAGCCCTT
>NZ_JAAHHE010000497.1:0-3902 GCF_010692525.1 Moorena sp. SIO3B2 | reverse complement strand
CTAAGCACGACCACTCAATTGCAAAAGCCTAATTTCTACAACCTCTTCATAAAGCCTTTCGAGCTGAGTAATATTCCCACTTAAGGTATAGCGCTCTAGAACCCTTGCCCTAGCTTTGTGACCAAGCAAAGTAGTCCAGTCTCTGTGGTCACGCAATAGGGGCAATAGGGTTTTCAGTTGGGATGTCACCCCATGGGTATTGAGAATTACCCCAGCACCATCCTCTAACACTTCCCCATCAGCTCCAGCATCTGTGGCTACACAAGCCACACCACAAGCCATGGCTTCCAGTAATGATAAGGACAGCCCTTCCAATAGAGAAGGTAAAATAAACACATCCGCTGCCCGCAAAATCTCAATCCGTTGTTGCTCGGAAGCCACAAATCCTAGCCAAATGACATTTTGTTCTTCCCCATAAAATGGTTTCAATGAGGCTAATAACGGTCCATCACCAGCAATCACTAGCTTGCTGGATTTACCCAGGTTACAGTGTTTCCAGGCTCGCAGCAGCGCTTCCACATTTTTTTCCGTAGCAATGCGACCTTGATAAACAAATAGCCGTTCCGCTTTGAACTCGGATGCAAACTCAGAGGTACACTGGGAGTATCCTGGAGAATATTTCTGGACATCAACTCCATTGGGAATCACTGCTAGCTTGTGATCAGGAACCCCAACCCGGCTTAGGACATCCCGTTGGAGTTGAGAAAAGATAATCACTCGGTCGTAGTGGGCGAGAAACGGCGCATAAACTTGATAGGTCAGCAATTGGGTTCCCGATTGCAAATTGCGTCGTTTACCATCAAAGGGCGGATGGAAGGTCGCCACTAGGGGTAAATTGAGTTCGGTACAGATTTCCGGTAACAGGAAGTCTAAAGGAGATAAAGTTAAGGAAGCATGAACCAGATCAGGTTTGAGCTCCTGTAGCGATCGCTTCAAAACCTTACTGGCGGTTAGGGTTGGAATGGTATACATCTGAGACTTGTACAAGCAAGGCAGTGGTACCTCCTGACAACCCCACCAAGTCCGGTCCTCTTCTTCTTGGGCAAAGTGGAGGAAACTGACCTGGTAGCCCCGGTCGAGCAGAGCATTGGTCACTTCTCGATTGTAGGTGACGTTACCACAAAAAGGGGATTTTTTTCCGAGCCAGGCGATATGCATTCCGGTTGGTAGTTAAGTCTCTATTGATGACGTTTATTTAAATTATTTAATCTATTACCGGAAATATACCAGTTTAAGAACCCACCTAAGAACACAAGTGCTGCTAAACCAAGAAATACAGGTTGTAAACCCAACCAAGTTTCTGCGATCCCCGCTAAGGCTAATGGTAAACTCAAGGCGATATTAATAGCGTTGTTTTGTAGTCCGAAAACTTTGCCCCGCATCTGTTCTGGTGTTTCTGCCTGGATGGTAGTCTGCATCGGGATACCCACCAAAGCCCCAAACCCCCCCAATACCATTGTCATCAGTAAAGCCAGCCAGAGATTGTTAGTGAATAGGGACAACCCTACTAAGGCTACTCCCATACCTACAGAACCAGACAGACTTAAATCTACATAGGAGGTGTCATCAAACCAGTTTCCTAGGATTGCTGCACTAATCGCCATCCCAATTCCACCTGCTGCTAACAAGAAGCCAAACTGGGAAGCGGTGATCCCAGGTAGGTTTTCCGCGAGTCTTACCGCCAGAACGGCTAAAGCAGCAAAAACGGAAAACAGAATAACTTGTTGAATCATAGCATTGCGGACATTTCGATGGTGTTGTACGTAACGCAGACCATCGGCAATGTCTGCCCACACATAAGGTTGCTCAGCCTTAGACTTTGCCCGATTTTCACCCGTTCTCAGTAACAACAACACTAATCCTGCGATCGCATAAGACCCTCCTACCAAAACTTCTTTCCCCAAGTACACGCCGAAATGTAGCTGAGCTCCCAAGCTATCCGCTAAGGCTAACAACGGTTCACCCACAGCAAAACCAATGATTAAGGAAGCCATCATGGTTGTAGTATATAGGGAGTTGGCCGACAGTAGGTGGTGCGGTTTCACAATCAAGGGAATTACCGCTTGTTCTGCTGGGGCAAAAAATTGGGTCAGGGTAGAGACTAGAAATGTAATCACTAATAAGACGTAAAAGCCGAGTGGCACATTGGAGACTGATGTCCAGCCTTGAGTAAAGGACAACAACCCAGGCACTAACAACACCAGTGCGCCTCGCAACAGATTGGTTAGCACCAGCACATCTTTTTTTGACCACCGATCCACATAGACGCCAGCCAAGGAACCAAATAGAACTGCTGGGATGGTAAAGGCAATCATGATAGCTGATACCCAGCCACTGATAGTTTGATCAGCGTCTTGAAAGCGACTGGTTATCAAGGCAATCATTAACACCAGATAAACTTTGTCTGCTAGCTGAGAGAAGACTTGACCACTCCATAGGGCTAAGAAGTTGGAATTTTTTAGAACTGGTAGAAATCCTTTATCCGGTGATGAATCCAGTTCCTGATCCCTTAGCTCATCACTTCTCGATGAGGGTTTTGCCACCAAATCAGACTTGGTGAAATCAGACGTGGGGTCTGGGGAGTGTTTTTGTTTTTTTCCAGGCTCCGATGATCGCATTCTGGCTTTTATGGGTTAGGCTTTTTTATTACCAGTAACAACTTTTTTAGATAGTCATACTGTTACTATGAATGGATGATTTACTCGGCAATTGGTAATTAGTAAATGGTAATTATTAATTGATAATTTAATACCTTAATCTTGCTGCTTTTAAACACCAAAATTATATTGTCATTACCCATTAACTATTATTTATTACCCATTATTTATTACCTATTAACAGACCCGGATTATGAGTATTAGTTAACAGACGACAACGCATCCACTAAAGCCGCTGAGCGAATTGAGCGACCAAAGTGATACTGAGCGTAGTCTCGTAAAATTCGCTCCAGCTTCACCCAGAGTGAATCTATAGACTCAGCCGCCTTCCACCCTCCCAATTGCTCTTTTAATAGTGTAGTCAGCTGAGGTAATTCAGCAGCTGCCAGTTGTTGAAGCAGGGTTAACTCCAGAGCATTCAGCTTATGATTTACTCGTGGAGGAGGGGGTAGGATGACATCAGTATCAGTGTTGCCAGTGGTTTGAGTCAACCTCTCTACTTTATTCGGAATAGTTCGATTCGGAATAGTTCGATTCGGAATAGTTGGATTGGGTAAATCCTTCATATTGGACTCATGACTGACTAAACTAATAGTGCCACCTGCTTCTACACTAAAACCAACCCGCCAATTCGGGTCAGTCAAATCTGGACTTAAAGTGTGTTGTGTGATACAACAAAGTTGCACTTGAGGTGCTATTCCGGCCAGGGCAAGCAGGTGAAAGACACCATGGGACAAATGGGCTAACACTAAGGACAACCCTGAGGGATTAGCTGTAATTTTAGGTAACTGCTCCAGACGCCGTAGATGTTCATTAAGTAGTTCGTAGAGTTCTTCCTGAGGCTGCTCACTCAAAGCATGACAGAGAACTAATTCTGCCAGATACTGGCTAGCTGCCAGTTTACTGAGCTCCTGACTCAATCCTGGGTAGGATTCTGTAGTTTCTGCTTGGATAATTTTATCTAGCGATCGCCCTTTTGCCAGCAGTAGTTGATTGACCACAAACAAGCCACTCCTACCACCTAATTTCGATTTCTGCTTCCTTGCCCCTGGTGCCACTACCCGAATCAGACCCAACTCCCTAGTTAAAATTGTCACCAACCTGTCCGCTTCCCCCAGCGGTATACTTTTCAGATTAATTCCAGTGGCTTTGTAGGTTTGACTCATTCGTCATTATTACTTGCTAATTTTTAATTTTTAATTTTTAATTTTTAATTTTTAATTTTTAATTTTTAATTTTTAATTT
>NZ_JAAHHE010000496.1:2278-3908 GCF_010692525.1 Moorena sp. SIO3B2 | reverse complement strand
TCAAGAATTTAGAAATAGCAATTACTGGATTAGAAACTGTTTTACAATTACGTCCCCGGGAAACTCTATGCCAAGAATGGGGGCAAACTCTACATCATCTTGCTGTTGTTTATCGTCATCGTATTGTTGGTGACAAAGCTGATAATTTAGAAAAAGCGATCGCTTTTTACAAACAGGCTCTTACCGTCAGAACCTTTGAGGCATTTCCTATTGATTGGGCAATCACACAAAATAATCTCGGTATTGCTTACCGTCAACGAATCAAAGGTGATAAATCACAGAATATTGAAGAAGCGATCGCTTGTTACAAACAGGCTCTTCAAGTTAGAACCTTTGAGGCATTTCCTATTGATTGGGCAATCACACAAAATAATCTCGGTATTGCTTACCGTAACCGAATCAAAGGTGATAAAGCACAGAATATTGAAGAAGCGATCGCTTGTTTTCAAAAGGCTCTTACCGTCAGAACTTGTGATGCTTTTCCCCAAGCTTGGGCAGATACACAAACTAATCTCGGAAATGCTTACCGTAACCGAATCAAAGGTCAGAAATCACAGAATTTAGAAAAAGCGATTGCTTGTTACCAACAGGTTCTTAAAGTCAGAACTTGTGATGCTTTTCCCCAAGCTTGGGCAGATACAGAAACTAATACCTTTCTCGGAAATGCTTACCTTTACCGAATCAGATCATGTCGGGATAATTACCCTTAATAAAAATCTCCTGCATCTCCCCATCTCCCCACAGTTCCCACCCTCCCTCTAATTATGGGTATTCAACCTTACTTGATATCAAAGGTCAGAAAGCAAAGAATATAGAAAAAGCGATCGCTTGTTACCAAGAAGCTTTTAGAGTTTATACCTTTGAGGCTTTTCCTGAAGATTGGGCAATGACACAATATAATCTCGCTATTGCTTACTATGACCGAATCAAAGGTGAGAAAGCACAGAATATAGAAGAAGCGATCGCTTGTTACCAACAGGCTCTTAGAGTTGATACCTTTGAGGCTTTTCCTGAAGATTGGGCAATGATACAAACTATTCTCGGAAATGCTTACCTTGACAGAATCAAAGGTGAGAAAGCACAGAATATAGAAGATGCGATCGCTTTTTACCAACAGGCTCTTAGAGTTTATACCTTTGAGGCTTTTTCCGAAAAATGGGCAATCACACAAAATAATCTCGGTAATGCTTACTATAAGCGAATCAAAGGTGAGAAAGCACAGAATATAGAAGATGCGATCGCTTGTTACCAACAGGCTCTTAGAGTTTTTACCTTTGAGGCTTTTTCCGAAAAATGGGCAATCACACAAAATAATTTCGGTAATGCTTACCGTGACCGAATCAAAGGTGAGAAATCACAGAATATAGAAGAAGCGATCGCTTTTTACCAACAGGCTCTTAGAGTTTATACCTTTGAGGCTTTTTCCGAAAAATGGGCAATCACACAAAATAATCTCGGTAATGCTTACTATAAGCGAATCAAAGGTGAGAAAGCACAGAATATAGAAGATGCGATCGCTTGTTACCAACAGGCTCTTAGAGTTTTTACCTTTGAGGCTTTTTCCGAAAAATGGGCAATCACACAAAATAATTTCGGTAATGCTTACCGTGACCGAATCAAAGGTGAGAAA
>NZ_JAAHHE010000496.1:0-2178 GCF_010692525.1 Moorena sp. SIO3B2 | reverse complement strand
AGAAGATGCGATCGCTTGTTACCAACAGGCTCTTAGAGTTTTTACCTTTGAGGCTTTTTCCGAAAAATGGGCAATCACACAAAATAATTTCGGTAATGCTTACCGTGACCGAATCAAAGGTGAGAAAGCACAGAATATAGAAGAGGCGATCGCTTGTTTCGAACAGGCTCTTACCGTCATAACCTTTGAGGCATTTCCCGAAGCTTGGGCAAGAACAAAAACTAATCTCGGTGCTGCTTACCGTAACCGAATCAAACGTCAGAAAGCACAGAATTTAGAAAAAGCGATCACTTGTTTCCAACAGGCTCTTACCGTTTATACCTTTGAGGCTTTTCCCGAATATTGGGTAAGCATACAAATGAATCTCGGTGCTGCTTACTATCACCGAATCAAAGGTGAGAAAGCACAGAATATTGAAGAAGCGATCGCTTGTTATCAACAGGCTCTAAAAGTCAGAACCTTTGAGGCTTTTCCCGAAGATTGGGCACAAACACAAACTACTCTCGGTATTGTTTACCTTGAGCGAATCAAAGGTCAGAAAGCACAGAATATAGAAAAAGCAATCGCTTTTTTCCAACAGGCTCTTACCGTTTATACCTTTGAGGCTTTTCCCGAAGATTGGGCACAAACACAAACTACTCTCGGTATTGTTTACCTTGAGCGAATCAAAGGTAAAAAAACACAGAATATAGAAAAAGCAATCGCTTTTTTCCAACAGGCTCTTACCGTTTATACCTTTAAGGCTTTTCCCCAAGATTGGGCAAGGACACAAACTACTCTCGGTATTGTTTACCTTGAGCGAATCAAAGGTAAGAAAACACAGAATATAGAAAAAGCGATCGTTTGTTTCCAACAGGCTCTTACCGTCATAACCTTTGAGGCTTTTCCCAAAGATTGGGCAAGGACACAAACTAATCTCGGAAATGCTTACCGTAACCGAATCAAAGGTAAGAAAACACAGAATATAGAAAAAGCGATCGCTTGTTACCAACAGGCTCTTACCGTTTATACCTTTGAGGCTTTTCCCCAAGATTGGACAATCACACGAAATAATCTCAATCTTGCTTACCGTAAGCGAATCAAAGGTGAGAAAGCATAGAATATTGAAGAAGCTTTGGAAGTTTATACCTTTGACGCATTTCCTAAAGATTGCGTCAGGGTAAATGGATTAAAATTTGTATTAAAATTTACATATATATTATCAATAATAGTATCAAAATTTAAAAAGCTTTTAGGGTGGGCAAAAACTAGTTAGTTATTTTAACAATTCTAGATCATAGAATTTTGCCCACCCTACACAACTACTCCCGATTCACGATTCCCGATTCCCGATTCCCTTAAATTAATCATCAATAACCGCACTCCGGTCAAGCAAAACCAAATCGCGCAATTGTTCTGTATTCATTTCCGTCAACCAATCTTCTCCCGCATCTACAGTTTGTTCCGCTAACTGTTTCTTACTTTCAATAATGTCATTAATTTTTTCTTCCACAGTGCCAGTACAGATAAACTTATGGACTTGAACATTGCGTTTTTGACCAATCCGAAAGACGCGGTCAGTAGCTTGATTTTCAACTGCTGGATTCCACCAACGGTCTACATGAAAGACATGATTAGCTCTCGTTAAATTCAATCCAGTGCCACCAGCTTTCAGAGACAGAATAAATATCGATGGACCATCCGGGTCATTCTGAAACCGATCAATCATTTCCTCCCGTTGTTTCTTACGAGTTGCGCCATAGAGGAATAAAACTTCTTTGCCAAATTTGTGCTCTAAATAGGGTTTTAGCAATTTCCCCCATTCGGAAAATTGGGTAAAAATTAAGCCACGGTCTCCTTCGGAAATCGCTTCTTCTAACATTTCTTCCAACCGTCGTAACTTACCCGACTGCTGGCTAGACATTAACGAATTATCCCCTGTTTTACTCTTAGTCTTTTTCCCTTTACTGTCTAACAGTGCCGGATGATTACACAGTTGCTTGAGTCTCAACAACAAGGTCAAAATCATGCCCTTGCGCTTAATCCCCTCAGCTTCTTCAATTTGTGCTAAAGAATCATCCACCAACTGTTGATAAACCGTAGCTTGGGCTGCGGAAAGACCACAAAAAACATTCATTTCCTGCTTTTCGGGCAAATCTTGAATAATAGACTTATCGGTTTTGAGGCGACGGAGGATAA
>NZ_JAAHHE010000495.1:0-3908 GCF_010692525.1 Moorena sp. SIO3B2 | reverse complement strand
TGCTAACGGATGAAAACAACACCCGCCCTCTCAAAACTCGCCATGATTTGGAAAAAGAATTAAAAGCCTTGGCGGCTGATGTAGACACAGAGCTAAAACGATTAGATTTAGTGTTGGAAATTTTTGTAAAATCTGGCTTAGTGCTGCTGTTGCGAGAGATTTATAGCGATCGCTATCAATTAGTCCATGATTATCTGGTAGATTTCATTCGACAACGACAAGGGGCTGACATGAGAGCGGAACTTGAAAAAGAGCGAGAAGCGCGACAACGGCTTCGGAAACGGTTGGTGATGGGGTTAGGGGGATTTAGCGTGGTGATGACTATATTAGCAGCTATCGCCATCGGGCAGTGGCAATTGGCAGAATTTCACCAAAGACAGGCAAAGCTTGCTAAACTCAACGCTAAATATCAGCTCTATCGTCTTGTAAACAAAAATCAGCTAGATGCTCTTTTAATCAGCATTAAGGGAGGGAAACGATTAAACCATAAAATAGCTAAATCCGAAATTGAACAAGAGACTGTATCTAACCTCTGGGAAGCAGTCAACTTAACCCAAGAGCACAATCGTTTAGATGGACATAAAGAAAGTGTATTGAGTGTAAGTGTCAGTCCTGATAATCAGCTCATTGCCTCAGCTAGCTCTGATCAAACTATCAAACTGTGGAGTCGTGATGGCCAATTGCTGAATAGCTTACAAGGACATCAGGATTTTGTGTGGTGCGTCAGTTTCAGCCCTGATAATCAAATAATTGCCTCAGCCAGTAAAGACAAAACCGTTAAACTCTGGGATCAGGATGGAAGGTTAATTAACACCTTGACAGGACATAATAAGGGGGTGAAGTGGGTAAGTTTTAGCCCGGATGGTGAGACCATTGCTTCAGCCAGTGGTGATAAAACGGTCAAACTCTGGAACCGTGATGGGATTTTGATCAAAACCTTGGAAGGACATGATGATTCTGTTTTGAGCGTTAGTTTTAGCAATGACGGAGAGTTTATTGCTTCCGCCAGTAAAGACAAAACGGTCAAACTCTGGAGCCGTGACGGAAGGTTAATTAAAACCTTGAGGGGGCATGACAAAGCTGTTTGGAGTGTAATTTTCAGTCCCAATAGTCAGACCATAGCTTCAGCTAGTGATGATCAGACCGTGAACCTTTGGAACCGTGATGGAACATTAGAGGAAACTTTAGCAGGACATGATGATGCGATCAACAGCGTCAGCTTTAGTCCTGATGGTGAGTTGATTGCCTCAGGGAGTAGTGACGGAAAAATAAAACTCTGGAGTGGTAAAGGCACACCAATTTCAACCCTTCCTGGTCATAAAGATATTGTCAATCAAGTTAGTTTCACTCCGGACAGTAAGATGCTAGCCTCAGCTAGTTTTGATTTGACTGTCAAACTTTGGAGTCTTGACCAAACCTTGCCTAAGGTTTTCCAACCTACCAGCTATACAGTCTATGGTTATGGTGCTAGTTTTAGCCCGGATGGTGAGATAATTGCCTCTGCTAGTCGAGATGATTACACGGTCAGACTCTGGAACCCGGAGAAACAGATTAGGGAACTCACCCTCCAGGGACATCAGGGTTTTGTGAATGGGGTTGATTTCAGCCCTGACAGTGAGATTATTGGCACTGCCAGTGATGACAAGACGGTGAAACTCTGGAATCGCCAGGGACAACTGCTACATAATCTAGAGGGGCATAGGGATCCAGTTTATAGCGTTAGTTTCAGTCCTGATAGTCAAATCATTGCCTCTGGGAGTGAGGATAGCACAGTAAAACTTTGGACCAGGAAAGGGAAATTGCTACGTACTCTAGCGGGACATACAGATGCCATTAATCGGGTCAGTTTCAGTCCCGATGGTCAGTTAATTGCCTCTGCCAGTAATGACAACACGGTGAAACTCTGGAAGCAGGATGGAACTCTCATTACTACCCTTCCTGGGGATAGGAAGTTGTCCTCCGTTAGTTTCAGCCCCGATGGTAAGCGGATTGTGGCAGGTGCTGCTGGTGGTTTTATCGTAATTTGGACTCGTACAGACATCTCTTGGCAGCAATTCGAGTCTGAAAGAGTAGTAGGGCATACAAAAACTGTTCATGATGTCAGTTTCCACCCCAATCGAGACCTTATTGCTTCTGCTAGTGCGGACGGCACAGTTAAACTATGGGACCCCAATGGAATTTTAATCAGAACGTTAAGCGAGGGTTCTGAACGTGTGGAGTCTGTAAATTTTAGTCCAGACGGTGAAACCCTAGTCTCGATTAACGCAGCTAATCGGGTGAGTATTTGGAATTTAGATTACAGTAAATTCTTAGATTACAGTGAATTAAACGATGTGAATTCCCTACTGAAGCGTGCTTGTGATCAGATCGGTAATTATCTAAAAAATAACCGGAACGTCAAGCCAAAAAACAAAACACTCTGTGAGGAAATTGAGGAGCAAGAGTAAATTAGCTGGAATATATAGCAGTTCTGATAGTCATGAGGTACACAAGATTTTTTCCCTGTTCCCTATTCCCTATTCCCTATTCCCTAGTGCGATTAACCCACAACTTGTGTAACTCACCCAATTAAGAACTGCTATATATGATCAATCTCTAGCTGAAGCGGACTCTACTCAATTCCCGATTGTGGCATGTCGCGGCTTGGTGGTCTAGGATCTTGATCTTGAGGCTCTCTAGCGCCAGCAGCGGTATCAAATATAGTGTACTTCAGGAATGAAACATCCTCCAATAGACTATTGTCACTAGAGTCAGGTTCGGTGATTAAGTTCCAGGAAGCTGTATCCATAGCCAAAACCTGAGTAGCAGTGATTGTAGATACTGCTGTTATCCCTAGTAGGGAAAGAATTTTATAACATTTCATAAGTGGACTCCGTGGGTTCTGTGCTAATTCCAACTAGATTAATATATACATTTTTCCCAGATTGATGGCTCAGATCAGGATATTTTCTAGGTTTATGGATCAGATCAGGAAATTTTGTGAGCGTAGAATATCGTAGCTGTGACAATTTTGACGAATCTGCGGAGAACAAGTTCCCAAGCGGAGAGGGAAAGTTTGGGGAGAGAGCAGACCCAGTGGTGCGTTACGGGGCGGACTATCCGAACGGTGGTTACCAGGGGAAAAATAAGGGCAAGTCCGCCCCTAACGCACCCTACGCAACTACTTAATTCACCATTCTTAATTCTACATTCTTAATTCTGCATTCTACATTCTTAATTCCACATTCTACATTCTTAATTCTAACAACTTTTAACTTTAGAACAGAGCTGATTTAATAACTCCTTTGGAATGGCCTCGAAATTTTCTAAGAGAAAATCCATTAAGGCCAGATGATGCAAGGAATCGGAAGAGGGAGTTTTATAGCGAGCACCTTGGGCTAGCCAGCTGTTGACAGCGTAAGTTGAGCGGGAGCAGATGTTAGCAATATCTTCTTGCTTAACTTGCCATTTCCAGTAAAACTCCTGGGGGGTCATGGACAGTCGGCAGTTGCTGTATAGGTAGATCAAGATTTCTTCTCGCTCGGTGATGGGACCAGGAATTGAATGTTCCCATGTGGATTGGCTCCTGGCAATTTGGGCAAGGCGGTCTAGGGCTCGCTGGCAGTTAATTAGATGATTCAGATGGTCATTTGAGCGATTTGTTGGCATGATGTAATTACCTCACACATAGCTTGTGACTGGGGACATAAGCCGCGCTTCTTGGTTGACGCACAAAGCGCGGCTTTTTGTCCAGAAATATTATCGAAATCTCGGACATTTTTATTATTACTAATAAATTGGCAAATGTCAAGGATATTTTTAGATTTTTGCAACATTTTTTTACAAATTTAAAAATTGATTAGCTTGGGGGTTTGATATATAACAAATATCAATTTTATGATGTATTTTTGGATTATATTTTAGGGAGC
>NZ_JAAHHE010000494.1:0-3911 GCF_010692525.1 Moorena sp. SIO3B2 | reverse complement strand
TTATCTGGTGTTTCATGGTTGGTGGAGATGGAAAATCTGATCACTAGAAAATATGATAACTAGCTTGACTAGGATGAAGGAGGCTTAATTACTTCAAAGTCTGACTCATCTAGAGATAATATAAATGGTTGATCATTCTGCTCAAATGGATTTTCCTCTAATCTGACTATCCAACGACCGGATTCTTCCTGTGCTTCAATACGACCCGAAAGACCCGCAACATAATCAGGATAAATCACTCGAACTAAGGTTCCTACTTTGAGCATCTCAATCAAAATCTCTACTCCCAATGTCCACCTGATTTTACCTTTAATTAACCAAATCTTAAATTTAAATTGTTACAATAACAGATTAGGTTATTCCAAATTAGCTCGCGATTTCCCCCCAAGCTAGTCAGGAGGCTTGATCCTCACCGGGGAAGAGTGTGGATAGTGTGGGTAGTGTGGGTAGTGTGGGAGGTGTGGGAGGTGTGGGGGGAGAGGAAACAGATGCGTAGACACAACAGTTAATCCTAATGGTTAATTGCTGAGGGGCGGAATGAATATCAGTGGAATGGGCATCTTGCCTGCCCGAAAATGAAACGGGCAAGATGCCCATTCCACCAAGATGCCCATTCCACCAAGATGCCCATTCCACCAAGATGCCCATTCTACCAAGATGCCCGTTCTACAAAACTATTCAAATCATTCCATGATTAATCAATGCTGATTAAGCGATCGCTTGAAAAATTTGTTCACCATTTAACCTTAATTCTGGAAAGGTTGGCGATAAAATACGGTTCGCTCCTCGGAACTGATTAACGTGATATTCGCCATCTATCAATTGGTAGACCGATAAAGTAGGTTGTTTAGGATTACCGATAAATCGCCTACCGCCTAAACAGAGAAACATCGAGCGAGAGTTAGCCACTTAATTTATTGAGTGGCCTGCGTTCGCGTAGCGTGGCTATAGGCCAGCGCGCCGGGATAAATCCCGGCTATCGCGTTATGGAAGCTGTTTTGTTCTCCCTAAGGTTTCTAGAAATTCAGAAAGGCTTAAACCAGAATCTTTAGCCATCTCCTTTAATCCATTCCAGGCCGTTTCTGTAGTCATGACACTATAGGATTTCTTTCGTACACCATGCAAACTCGGTCTTCCAACTTTTTTCTTAGTTTCTTCTGGCATTTGCTTGACACCTTAATTATCAGGGTATATAATTATATAAACACAGCAAAAGGTCGATGCAATATGTACGGTTGTCAACAACATTTAATAAGCACGACATCTGAAAACCAAGCGGTTATAGAATTTATCTGCTCAGAGGCTAACAAA
This sequence comes from Moorena sp. SIO3B2, assembly GCF_010692525.1. NCBI lineage: Bacteria > Bacillati > Cyanobacteriota > Cyanophyceae > Coleofasciculales > Coleofasciculaceae > Moorena > Moorena sp. SIO3B2. The sequence continues at coordinate 2,600 of NZ_JAAHHE010000494.1, read as the reverse complement.
TTAACAAATTGCGGAATATATTATTGCCGTCAAATGTTGTTCAAGGCTGGCAAATATCTCAATAACGCAGAATTGGACAAAATCATGAAAAGTAATGTCCACTTCAAAGCGATGAGATCAGCCTGTGCTCAACAGACATTGCATGGAGTTATTGAGTCTTTCAAGTCTTACAAAGCCCTCAAGAAGTTGTATAACAAAGGGCAGTTGGCAGATCAACCTAGAGTCCCAAAGTACCGCAAAAAGGGAGGTCTGGCAGTAGTAAGTTATCCCGCTCGGTGGGTAAAGCTAGTAAAAGGCCAGCTTAAGTTTACTTTAGGTAAGCAGATTAAGGTCTGGTTTGGTATTGATCACTTCTTACTACCAATGCCATCTAATATAGATCATAAGTCAATTAAAGAATATCGTTTTGTCCCTAGGAATGGCTGTTTTTATTTAGAGTTTGTATATGAAAGGCCAAATCCTGAACCAGTGACGCCAACAAATAAGGTCTTAGGTATCGATCCAGGTCTCAACAACTGGTTAACCTGTGTCTCTAATGTGGGGAATTCTTTTATTATAGATGGCAAAAAAGTCAAATCTCAGAATCAGTGGTACAACAAGCGTGTAGCTAGGATCAAAAAAGGAAAGTCTCAAGATTATTGGGATAATCAATTAGCCTCTTTGACCGAAAAGCGCAACCGACAAATGCGCGACAACGTGAACAAGGTCGCTAGATTTATTATTAATTGGTGTCAAAGAAACCAAGTCACCACAGTGGTGTTTGGTTGGAACAAGAGAAATAAAGACAGCATAAATATTGGCAAAAAGAGCAATCAGCAGTTCGTACAGATACCTGCCGCTAAATTAAAAAATCGAATTGAGCAATTGTGCATCGAATATGGCATTAAGTTTGTTGAAACCGAAGAAAGTTACACCAGTAAAGCTAGCTTTTTAGATCGTGATTTCCTACCTGTGCTCGGCGCGAAACCTGAGGGGTGGGCAGCAAGCGGAAAGAGAGTAAAGCGTGGACAATACCTGTCTGCAAAAGGTGAATTAATTAACGCAGATTGCAACGGAGCTTGCAATATTTTAAGAAAAGTAGCGACACAGCTAGGGATCTCCCTAGCCGAGGTCGGTAGAGCAGACTTGAACCTGCCACAACGATATAGATTAGACTCACTATCTAGATCCTATCGTGAAGCTTCACGGAGCGTGGTTTCAACCCGCAAAGTGACATCTGCTTAGAATCTACGTTTTTCAAAGCGTAGAGAGTTCAACTAAATAATCAACAATCCAATATTCAGCAATTCCGAAAGATTCGTATTCTTCCAGTTTCAAAGCGTAATCGTCGCTCCAGTTTGTTGAAACCACTTCTACAACTAAACGAACAGAAGACCCCCGTGTGATAATGGATTCTTTTTCCCACCGTGGTTCGTTATCAGTAACCCTTTGCTTGTCTAAAACGATGACATCTGGTTCATACCCAGACTCTGTTTGTGGTTTGATCACGCATTCTTTAGGAATAAAGTAAGGCAATTGACAGCGCCGAATTTCTAAAAATAGTTCACCTCCTATAAATCCGGCTACCTTTGAATGCATTCCCATTGCTTTAAGCCTCTCGACCATGCTTAACTAATCGCTATTCCCTATCCCAGGGCATAGCGCTATCACTAATAGTTTAGACCTGGCTCAGCTCACCTTAAAATCAGAAATCGTCTCAATCCATACCCGTGCTCCACAATTTAGGGGATTATCTGGACGATACATCACTCGACAAGGACCATTGACTTCGACAGTATGACCGTAAATGTTTTTAGCGCCGCGTTTTACGGTAATCACGGGATTGCGATCGCCACTGTTGTGATTTTGGCGAATGACTTTTTGATTAACGTGGATCACAGCTTTAGTGTACTGTGTACGCTTTGACCAATTCCGCTTCGGTCCACGAGTACCGGGAGTGACCACTGGCATACCGTCAAATAAGGGAATCACCCAAGTTCTACCCACTTTATAAGCTCCTTTGACTCTGCCTTTGCTCAACAGGAAACGGACGCGAGTGGCAGAGACACCTAGTAATTCAGCGGCTTGTGCGGTAGAAATCATCATGGCGGTAAAACCATTGCTTTAACGATATTGTTATTATAACAGGATTTTTAAAAAAATACTAGGGGTGGAGAGTGTTTATAGGGGTTTAAGCGTGGTAAGTGTGGGTAGTGTGATTCAAAAAACTATTGCATTACCGCTAGGGGTGATGTGGGTGGTTTTAAAAAACTCAGGACTTACGCAAAGCCCCCTAAATCCCCCAATTCTGGGGGACTTTGACATCATTCCCCCCCAAAATTGGGGGGTTAGGGGGGCAAAACCAAGTAAACTTCGTAAGTCCTAAAACTATTGCATTGCTACTCCCGACTCCCGACTCCCTATTCCCGACTCCCTCAACAAAAAAAAATTCGGTCAAGTTCTGGTTAATTCCAATCCTTGACCGAATTATTTCTTGTAATAGTCAAGAGCCCTATGATCCTTGACTATATGTTCACCAAATCAACAACATACCAACTTAGGTTTAATACTTTAGACTTCGTACTTTCTCCTGAGTTTTGACCTGTCGCCAGCGATGCAGA
>NZ_JAAHHE010000493.1:0-3912 GCF_010692525.1 Moorena sp. SIO3B2 | reverse complement strand
GAACCGTATTTGGAAAATAGGGGTGGCAGTTGCGATCGCCCTTGTTTTGGCCATTGTTGCCTACCTGGTGATAGCACAACAGAATCGACCCATCCCCGATATAGGCTCTACAGGCACCAGTAACCCCGAGCCAGAGGTGGTTGACTCAGATACAGAGCCTTTTACCCTGCAACTGCTCCATGCTTCAGATTTTGAGGCTGGACTGGCGGCATTGGAAGATGCTCCTAGGTTTTCCGCCGTCCTGAATGCCCTGAAGGAGGACTACCCCAACACCCTTGTCCTCTCCTCTGGAGACAACTACATTCCCAGTCCGTTCCTGTTTGCGGGCAGCGACCCTAGGTTGAACGAGACCCCTGTGGGAGAAGCTAGTATTGGTCACGCTAATATCGAAATCCACAATCAACTGGGTATCCAAGCTTCCACCTTTGGGAATCACGATTTCGATCTGGGCAGCAAGGAAGTGCGGGATATCATTCAACCAGATGGAGATTACCGTGGGGCGCTGTTTCCCTATCTCAGTTCCAACCTGGATTTTAGCACAGACCCTAACCTATCAAGCCTGATCAGTGCAAACGGTCAAGAAATCAGTACTATTCCGGCAGGACAGGTTGCGGGGACTGGAGTGATCACCGTCAATGGTGAGCCAATTGGTATTGTGGGAGCAAGCACACCCCTTCTGCCTACCATCTCTTCCTCTGATGGAGTCACGGTATTCCCGGAAAATCCCACAGACTATGACGCCCTGGCTGCTAAAATCCAAACTGCGGTGGATGAATTGACGGCTACAGGGATCAACAAGATTATTGTCCTAGCGCACATGCAACAGTTGACCATTGAGCGGGATGAGTTAGCCCCTCGTTTGCGGGATGTAGATATAATCGTGGCGGGAGGGTCTCACACCTTGCTGTCTGATGCCACCGATCGTCTGCGGCTGGGAGATACCAGTGGTGGTATTTATCCCATTCTCAAAACCAATGGAGATGGAAATGCGATCGCTATTGTGAACACCGATGCCACCTATAAATATGTGGGTCGTCTGGTGGTGGACTTTGATGCAAACGGTATCCTGATTCCCAGCAGTATTGACCCCAACATTAGTGGAGCCTACGCCACAGATGATCAAGGAGTTGAAGCGGTAGGAGGTACCCCAGACCCGGAGGTTGTAGAAATTACCAATACCCTTGATGAAGTGATCAGTACTCAGGATAGCAATATTTTTGGCAATACCAAAGTTTTCCTGCGGGGCGATCGCGCTTTTGTCCGCACGGAAGAAACCAACCTGGGTAACCTGACCGCTGATGCTAACCTGGTTTATGCCAAGACTGTAGATGCTACAACCGTGTTTTCTTTCAAAAATGGGGGTGGCATCCGTTCCAACATCGGGGTGATTAGCGCTGCTAACGGTGGCATCGACCCCAACGACTTTGAACTGTTGCCCCCAGCAGCCAATCCTGCGGTGGGCAAGGAAGAAGGGGAAGTTTCCCAACTTGACATAACAAACTCCCTTCGTTTTAATAATGGACTGACCCTGTTTACTGTCACAGCGGATCAATTGCTGGAAACCATCGAGGATGCGGTAGCGGCAACAGCTCCAGGTGTGACTCCCGGCCAGTTTCCCCAAATCGGTCGGCTTAAATTTAGCTTTGATAGCACTCGTCCTGCCAATGATCGGGTTCTGTCTTTGGTTGTCCTGGACGATCAAGACCAAGTTATTGATGTAGTGGCTCAGAATGGTGAATTAGTGGGGGATCCCAGCCGCACGTTTCGTGGTGTTACCATTAGCTATGTGGCTGATGGCGCTCCCTTCTCCAGCTTCTTGAGTGCCAATCCAGCTTTGTTCAATCGGATCGATTTCTGGGGTGAGCCGGATAGCAATGGCGATGGGGTTTTAGATGCTGAAGAAGACCTCAACAAAAACGGGGTCCGAGATGCTGCGCTCCCTGAAGCCTTCGAGGGTTTTGCCAATTTTGCCTCCTTTGGTTCCGAGCAGGATGCCCTAGCAGAATACCTCCATCAATTCTTCCCCACAGCAGCTAATGCCTTTAATCAGGCCGATACTGACCCAACATTGGACGAACGGATTCAGAACCTGGCTTTCCGGGAAGATACTGTAATTCCTGAATAAGCAGGGATTGCTGAAAAAATCATACCGAATGAAATGTTAGGCGGCACGGCAAAACCGCTGCCGCGTCACAACCTCATAAAATCCCCCGAGCGAGGGATTGCTCGCTCGGGGGAGATGTCAACAATACTTTTTTTCAGATGCGATCGCGTCATAGTGCGATCGCATCATTTTTTTCCGAATGCTGTGCCTGGAAGGGCAATTTCCTAGGAATACATATTGTGGCACTTTTGTCAATAACTATCGATGAAATCACCTGTCAGAAACTTGAGATGCTATTTAGCCTAAAAAATAAATGATCAAAATCTCAACGCTATACAGAGTAGTAGTTTTAGGGTACTTATAATTACACTTATAGCAGAACAATTCCCAAAGAGCGAAAATTATTAATAAATCTTATAGCAATTCTACGACTTGTGAGGTACAAATATCGGGGTTTTAGGGAGCAGGGAAGACGGAAGTCGGAAGAGGGAAAAAATAATGTGTACCTCATGAGTCCTAGAAACGCTATATCTTTGTTTACTGCTTAAGATACTATTTTATCAAACTTAGACCCAATCTCACGTTTTTTTAAACATTTATTAATGGTTTTTTATAGGGCAAAAATTATAATAAATTTCTTAATATTTGGAATATAATTTTTTATTATGCTTTTTTTTTTGATAAAAATATCAAATATAATACCGGAATTTTTGCCTGATATTAGAAAAAAAACTGGGTCAAGTAAGTGCTTGCTAACTCTGGGTTTATGCGGGTTTAGGCAGATTAAATCTGGTCAGTAATCAAGGTATTTGCAATTCTCTTTCCATCCCAAAAAAAAATTTTGTGATGCAAAAAGTGTGAGATACTTACCAACGGGTGCAGAAAACTTGTAAACCCAAAGTTTAAACTCCGATACATATGGAGCGTTATGAAATATTTGAGAGCTAATCGCTCTAAAGGCAGTCAGAAAACTGCCCAGATTGGGAAGCGATTATTCAATGCGGTGACGGCAATCGTACTAACGATCAGCTTCGCCCTAGTAGGTTTCCTGCCAGGGACTAACCAGGGAATAGCACTTGCCGACACACAAGGCAAGCCCAACATCCTGGTAATTATGGGAGATGACATTGGCTGGTTTAACCCCAGTATCTACAACCGGGGGATAATGGGCTACCAAACACCCCACATCGACAGAATTGCTGAAGATGGCATACTCTTCACCGACTTCTATGGTGAAAACAGCTGTACTGCTGGTCGATCTGCCTTTCTCACTGGTCAGAGTCCTGGACGTACTGGTCTAACCAAGGTGGGCTTACCTGGTGTTGACGTAGGATTACAGGATGACGACCCAACCCTGGCTGATCTGCTCGGGCCCCTGGGCTACGCCACTGGTCAATTCGTTGACACTCCCCGTCGAACGAAGAACGGGGATTCTTGGATCTACGACTCGTCTTGCTATCCCTTGCCGGAACCAGGAAAAGTAGAGGACAAATCTCCCCGAGCGTTTAGATCATGGATCCAGGTTTCGGTGTGCCCCACCGTACCTTTTTATATGGATAGACAGATACTTTTTATTATCTAATTTTTCATAGACGTTATAGTCGTTAGACCAAATTACGCAATACGTATCTAATACATATTTTTTACGTTGTCTACTTATGATTAGATCATACCTATCTAAAGAAAAGTTTATTACTTATACTCTTATTATAGCACACAAAAGGAAAAGCCGTCCTAGAAGGACGGGGCTTTAGACCCAAAGTTTTTGGTAAAAACCATCTGGGTGACTTAGATAAGTATCTACCCAC
>NZ_JAAHHE010000492.1:0-3920 GCF_010692525.1 Moorena sp. SIO3B2 | reverse complement strand
GTTGTAGGTACGGAATAGGGAGTAGCGCTCTATGTTATAGTTTTTAGGCATAATAATCTTATCCCAACAATCAACTGATCGCAATCCCCTCACGACCATGGAACAGTCGCCATCCCTGGAGCATGCCCTTAAACATTTTTTTGGTCACGACTGTTTTCGGCCAGGACAGCAACAGATTATTGAAGAGGCGCTGCAAAATCAGGATTTACTGATTATCATGCCCACTGGCGGTGGTAAATCCTTGTGCTACCAACTGCCAGCTCTACTGAAACCGGGATTAACCGTTGTGGTATCTCCTCTGATTTCCTTGATGCAAGACCAAGTGACGTCTTTGGAAGATAATGGGATTGGGGCTACGTTTATCAATAGTACCTTGAGCTTCCAACAAATGCGATCGCGGGAAGCTGCTATCCTTGAGGGTAAGATAAAATTACTCTACGTATCACCAGAACGGTTACTGGCAGAACAGTTTATCCCATTTTTGGATAGAGTGCGATCGCAAATCGGTATTCCCACCTTTGCCATTGATGAAGCTCACTGCGTCTCACAATGGGGGCATGATTTCCGCCCAGACTATCGGCAACTAAAACTATTACGTAACCGCTATCCCAATAGCTCAGTGCTGGCGCTGACCGCTACTGCCACTAATCGAGTCCAACAGGACATTATCCAACAACTGGAATTGCGACAGCCCAAGGTTCACATCGCCAGTTTCAACCGTCCTAACCTTTACTACGACGTTCAACCAAAACAACGGCAAAGCTATCAACAGTTATTAAAACAGATCCGTTCTCACCAAGGTTCTGGTATTGTCTACTGTACGAGCCGCCGTTCCGTAGAAGAAGTCGCTTTCCGGTTACAGAATGATGGTATTTCTGCCCTACCTTACCATGGTGGAATGACGGATAAGGCTAGGGCAACCAATCAAAATCGGTTTATCCGGGATGATGTGCGGGTAATCGTAGCTACGGTAGCCTTTGGCATGGGAATTAATAAGCCAGATGTACGGTTTGTGATTCACTACGATTTACCTCGTAACATCGAAAGTTATTACCAGGAATCGGGACGAGCAGGACGGGATGGGGAACCAGCCACATGTACGGTTTTATATAGCGCTAGTGATATCTCAAAACTTCATTATCTGATTGATCAAAAGCCCGATCCCAAGGAACAACGGATTGCCTATCAACAGTTAAATCAGATTGTTGACTACGCAGAAGGCACAGATTGTCGCCGCCGGATTTTGCTGGGCTACTTTGGTGAGCGGTTTCCAGGGAATTGTGAGAAATGTGATAACTGTTGCTATCCTAAGCCACTAGAAGATTGGACCATTGAAGCTCAAAAATTCCTCTCTTGTGTAGCCCGGTGTCGGGAACGGTTTGGCATGAACCACATTATTCAAGTGTTGCGGGGCTCAAAAAGTAAGAAAATTGAGCAGTATGGCCATCACTTACTCTCTACTTATGGTATTGGTAAAGATAAAACTGCAGAGGCTTGGAAAATTCTAGTGCGATCGCTTTTGCACCAAGGATTAGTAGACCAAACCACCGATGGCTACTCTGTGCTGAAGCTCAATACACTAAGTTGGGAAATCCTGCGCAAGCAACGTTCTGTTTACGTTCCTATTCCCCAGTCATCTGTAGAAAAAGCCTTAGGGGAAATTAACCCCAGAGTAGCTGAAGCCGAGATTCTGCTAGAGAAACTGCGGAAATTAAGGAAACAGCTCGCTGATCGCCAATCGATTCCGCCCTATGTGGTCTTTGCTGATTCCACACTGAAACTGATGGCACAGCTGAAACCCAAAACCTTAGAGCACTTTGCCAAACTTTCCGGTGTCACTCAGTATAAAGTTACCCAGTATGGCGAGCAATTTATTTCAGAAATTCGGGCATTTTGTCAAGAGCAAAAACTACCAGAACCCCTCCCCTCCAGTACCTATATGAAAACCCTGCAATTCTATCAACAAGGGTTAAGTGTAGAGGAAATTGCTCAACAACGAGGGTATACTACCAGAACTATTATAGATCATTTGAGCCAATTAATTGAAATGAATCAGCCAGTGGATTTAAAACGACTGGTACCATTGGAACGCCATGAGCCAATTATCAAAGCAATTGAAAAAGTGGGTGATCAGTATCTGAAAAAATTACGGGAGTACTTAGGAGAAAGTTACTCCTATGACGACATTAAACTAGTCCGTGCTTGGTGGCGACGGGAACAAGAGTAATCGATATAGTTATTGCTATCCGCAGCACTATAGATGATTATGAAATGATCGCACAAAGCCATCCTGTGCTTTGGCTATACCCTTACATGTTACTGGATCAGATCCTCAACTTTGAGATCTAAAATATCACACAAGGCTTTAGTCTGTTCTGGATAAAGCTTAGGCTTGTGCCGATCAGCCTCCCAGTTAATCACTGTAGACTCTACGACATCACAGGCTCTGGCAACTTGTATGCGGGTTAAACCTAGACTTTCACGGCGTTCTCGTAGTTTTTTTCCTAGGGACATTACCTTCTCCGGTGGTCTTGTAGCAGTAGTTTACCTAAATTTATTTGACTATTTATAGTTTATATTCTACAATCGGGTTTTGTGCAACAGGGCAGGTAAATTAATATCAATGATTTGAATTAAGACCATAGATGTAGGTGGGGAGGGTGGGAAGTGAGGCGTAGTGGACTGACACAGCTAATTTGGTGCATTAGAATCTGCCATCTCTTCCTCTTCAAACACTGGATAAAGATGTTTAAGTTTGACTCTGGCATCCGGGGTTGAAAAATGCCAAATTACTTGACTGGCTGTTTTGTTTCGCTCTTGTTCCCAAGCTTTTAACTTCTTTTCCAATTTTTCAGGACTAGAAATCCTGCGGGCTAAACATTGTTTGGTTAAAATGCTTAGTTCAATCTCTGCGACATTCAACCAACTGCCATTACGAGGAGTATGATAAATTTCTAGTCGTCTGGCAAGACGATGAGCTTCATCAGCCGGGAAAGCTTCATAAAGAGAAGCAATATTATGAGTATTGAGATTATCGCAGACTAACTTGACTTTAAGAGCATGGGGATAGTCAACATCCAGTAATTGGCGAATTTCTTCCGCCCAGTCTACACGAGACCGATGGTCTCGATTGCTAACTCGCCGCCATCCAGCATTAGGGTCAAAAAACATAAACAGGGCTTGTGTCCCTTCACGAGTATAGTGATAATCTTCTTTCTGGTCTTGACCAGGTTGCATTTTAATCGGTTTATAGAGATGATCTAGGAGTTGGACTGATGCTTCATCCATACAAATCAATGGCTGATCTCGACAATGGGATGAACAGTAAAGGTCTAAAATTACTTCCATCTGGGCGACAAATCTGGCCAAATCTCGTTCAGGAATACAGAAACGTTTTACTTTCCAAGGACGTAGCTGGTTTTTTTTAAAGTGCGACGTACCGTTTCACGAGAGATTTCTGTGACTACTCTTCGCTTTTTCAGTTCCGATGTCAGTAGTCTAATCGTCCAATCTGCTCTTCCTTCTGGAGGGTCTGAACAACACATGGCAATGATTTGGGCTTCTGTCGCGCCATCTATTTTTGGTGGAGTTGGTGGTTTCTTTCTTAACTTTCTATTGAGTGCTGGTTCTTCTCCTTGGGTCAGATATCTTTTTCTGATACGCCCTACGGTATTTCGATGTAGATTTAAAGCAAGGGCTATCCCTTCATCTGTCCATTTATCTATCGCTTGTTCTCCTTCGTCACACATCAGAAGAACCCTAGCGTGCAGGATTTTCTTGGCAGGAGCATAGCCATTGCGACTGATGTTTTCTAGTCTTCGTCTTTGTTCGATTGTCAGCAGCACTTTATCTCTACGACCTCTTCCCATTTTTTTGACCTCAAATAATCATCCTTCTATTCCACTATTTTAGCTGTGCCA
>NZ_JAAHHE010000491.1:0-3944 GCF_010692525.1 Moorena sp. SIO3B2 | reverse complement strand
GAATTCGTCATGGCTCTGAGTTTGCTATTAACTGAGCGGCGGACACAGTTTGTTCGTGCCCAACTCGGCTCAGGTGAAAAGACAACGAAGGTTGAAGGTTGGGTTGAAGGTTGAAGGTGGGGTTGAATGTTGAAGGTTGAATGTTGAAGGTTGTTCGCGTAGCGTGGCCTTTGGCCAAGGTTGTTCGCGTAGCGTGGCCTTTGGCCAAGGTTGGGTTGAAGGTTGTTCGCGTAGCGTGGCCTTTGGCCAAGGTTGTTCGCGTAGCGTGGCCTTTGGCCAAGGTTGGGTTGAAGGTTGTTCGCGTAGCGTGGCCTTTGGCCAAGGTTGTTCGCGTAGCGTGGCCTTTGGCCAAGGTTGGGTTGAAGGTTGTTCGCGTAGCGTGGCCTTTGGCCAAGGTTGTTCGCGTAGCGTGGCCTTTGGCCAAGCTTGGTTTTAATGTTGTTCGCGTAGCGTGGCCTTTGGCCAAGGTTGAAGGGTTAATAACCTGAAAGCTGTAACCTGTAACCTCTAAGCTCTAACCTGTAACCTGTAACCTCTAACCTGTAACCTTCAACCTCTAACCTTCAAGCTGCAACCTTCAACCTGCAACCTGCAACCTGCAACCTGTAACCTTAAACCTGCAACCTTAAACCTGCAACCTGCAACCTTCAACCTCTAACCTTCAACCTCTAACCTGTAACCTGTAACCTCTAACCTGTAACCTTCAACCTCTAACCTTTAACCTTCAACCTCTAACCTGTAACCTTCAACCTCTAACCTTTAACCTGCAACCTGCAACTTAGTTATCCTAAAAGAGCTTACTGCCATGAATGCCGAATTTAAATTTAGACCAATTCCCTTTGCTTGGGTTGCTATCCATCCCAAGCCGATAGGTGTTGTTCAGTTAATTGGTGGTGCGTTTTTCGGAAGTTTTCCGACAATTTTCTACCGATATATCGCCAAGCGATTATTTGAATCAGGTTATACCGTTGTTGCCAGACCGTTTAGATTTACCTTCCGCCATTGGCCTGTAGCAATTGGTTTGGTCAAAGAAGAAAAAACCCTATTCCAGGGAATTTTGGAAGAAGCAAAAAAATTGGGCTATGAGTACAGTATCTATGAAGAAGACCCCTCTGCCAGAGGGAATAATTATTTTTGGTTAGGTCACAGCCTTGGAACAAAATACATCGCACTCTTGGAACTTTTAAGTGATTTGGAGTCCAAAAAACTTCAGGAAATTCTGGGAGATTGTGTGGGTAAAGATCAAGAAAAGCAGATTGAAGATAGCCTCAGAGATGCTGAGCTAAAATATATTTCTTTGATCAATCAACCATCTGTATTAATGGCTCCTGTTATTAGCGGTACCAGTAGTGCGGTTCCTGTTCCATTCATAGCTGATTTAGTAGACAGACTTGGTTTCGGGGTGTTACCCACACCCGAACAAACCTATTGCTTGATCAAAAATAGCCGTTTATTTAATCTTACTGCTTTGATTAGCTTCAGTAAGGATAAGATTGCTCAACAAGCTGGAACGGTGCGTTGGCTAGAGGAGAATTTAGGCAATAAACTTCTCATTGATGAGAAACTTCCCGGTAAGCATCTAACTCCCCTCGGTTGGCTCCGGGGAAATGATCAACTTGCGGATACCGTGATTCAAGTGATCACAAAACTAGCCGAGCGAGTCTAAGGGAACAGGGAATAGGGAACAGGGAACAGGTGGAAGAGTATGGGAAGTGTGGGAAGTGTGGGGATATGGGGATATGGGGGTAATTTTGGACGAATAGTCGGGATTTTGGCCAAATTTATCTAACCATCCTCGAAGGCCGAATCACGAATTGTTAGTCATTGTCTTGATGCAATAGCGACAAATTAAGTACATTTTCTTATCCCCCACACCCCACACCCCACACCCCACACCCCACACCTGACGTCTTTGTAAAAAACATACCCTTGAAAGGGAAGGGGGGTAGGGTGTAGGGAAAGATCACGAGCTTGAAAAGTTGGTAGTGATGCAGTCGCCCAAAGGGAGTTTCCCCCACTCGTGCTTTGTATCAAGAAGGGACGGTTGAATCAAATTGGGGACAGAATGTTTGTGCTGGGGTAACTCGAAATTTGCTTCTATTTTTCCTAAGTTAAATCTAATTGTGCTACCATTTGCTTTTCCTTGGTATAATATTTATCACAATTGTAGGATTACCATTAAATGTCAAACTCTTTATCCCAATCTTGGCAATGTGTCCATGTGCCATCTGAGAAAGGATATGATGTGTATCAACATGGTTGCCACCTCAGCGCTAATTTTATCCGAGTGTATGTTCCAGAGGAAGCCAAAAATACTGAAACAAAGCTGAAAGCCATTATTTATTTACATGGATTTGCTCTGTGTATGCCCTCTTTTTATGAAGCTCACCTCATTGAGTTAGTAAAAAAGGGATATATTGTGTTTTTCCCCGATTATCAACACAGTTTTTATCCCAATACTCCACCTCAAGGTCCTACCCCCTCTAAACAATCTTTCCCTTATTTGCAGAAATGGCGATCTTTGGCTAAATTGTCAGCCGATACGTTAGCCAATGCTAACTCTTCAATTAATACTCCCTCATTAACAACAGACAATATTGACTCCATACTTTCCGAGTTTGAGGCTTACGAACGGGGCGATCTAGCTGTAAAAGGCGAATTATCGGAATTCAGCGCTTTTGAATTGCGCAGAGTAGCCCGAGCTATGATCGTTATTACTATTCTATTAATGATTCTTAGTTGGTTTCGGCGGGAGTATAGTAATAATTTAATTCATCTGTTATCCACAGTAGCATTGAGTTTAGTCCATTCTCCTGAGGAATGCCTAGAGAAGGCGATCACCTGCACGAATGATGCCTGGGAGTATCTGTCGCAGCAGGACCAATATTTACATTGGAATGATCAGAATCAGCCAGATACTTTTGCCTTTGGTCATTCTTTGGGAGGGTTAATTGCCCTAAGTTTACCTTTTCATTTGGAGGTAAATTCGCCCGAGAGTCGATTTTTTCCCAAGAAAATTGTAGTGGCGGATCCGACTCCAAGCACAGAGAATGGGATTCCCAAATTTGTCATTTGTATCTTGAAGTTGTTTTGCGTTCCATTTGTTAAGAATCCTATCAAGATTAAAAATACGGGTGAAAGTCTGACGGAACCTGTGGCAATTTTGCATGGTAACTCCGATGAGTTGGTTCCACCGTCTGAATGGGTTGGTGGTAAGTGTTCCAATTATGACGCTATCAATAGCGAGCAAAAGGCTATTTATTTCTCATATTCTAATGATCAGGCGGAGCCTCAACTGGTAGCATTTCACAATCAGGCAGTAACCTCTACTCAATACTATGGTGATGGCTTGTTCAAACATTTCGGTGGCGTCAAAAATGGACCCAATGCTTATAACATAGACTATGTTTGGCCTGGTGCTGATAAGATATTTGCGGGGGAGACAACGCCAGAAGACCTTCTTGATCATCTCCATACCCCTCATTTTCAGGTACAACCAACTCCATCTAAGAATTGTGGCAACCTTCTGACAAAACTAGCATTGATTTTTGGGATTATCTTGTTGCTTGGAGTTGCCTATTGGATAGGGACAAAAGTTGGGTTACCTGTTTATTCTCAATAAGCCAAGGAATTTTTCACTATTTGAGTAGGGACTGCGATAGCTGTAACGCTTTCCCTGTCTGAGGGTGACTCGGCTTGTCACCCCTTCAAACTCTTACCCATAAGCCTGTCTTCCATAGGTTGGTCAACCGTCAACTGTTAACCTACAACCTTAAACCTGCAACCTTCAACCTGCAACCTCCAACCTTCAACCTCCAACCTCCAACCTCCAACCTCCAACCTTCAACCTGCAACCTCCAACCTTCAACCTCCAACCTCCAACCTCCAACCTCCAACCTCCAACCCCCAACCGTCAACCTTCAACCTTCAACCAAATAACCTTG
>NZ_JAAHHE010000490.1:0-3953 GCF_010692525.1 Moorena sp. SIO3B2 | reverse complement strand
TGCTCCCCTTAATAGGGGACATCGACCGTAACTGTGCAGGTCCTGAAACTGCTGATGCCTGGTGCCAAGTTTCTACTTTTTTTTGACCAGCGAGTAATTCCGTAGCCTCACGGGGTTGTCACTCCGTGAGGATTTTTAGTCTAAAACTATTTCATTAAAATCGGGGTGCTAATCACCCCGATTTTAATGGCTATACAGTGGTTAATTTTTAGTTAAACAGGATGAACTAATTGGGTGTTAAACTACAGCAGCCTCCTTTTCGGCAGACTTAACTTTACTCAAAAGCTCTTGCAATTTGTCACCCTCAATTACTTCCGTGTCCAATATTTGTTTAGCAATGGTTTCGAGCAACTCCCGATTCTCGTTCAGAATAGCTAATGCTTGTTGATGACCTGTTTCGACAATCTCTTTGACTTCATCATCAATTGCTTTAGCAGTTTCATCACTGACATTGCGGCGGGGATTCATCATCCCATCTCCCAGAAAGCTTGACTGCTGACCTTTCTGGTAAGCTAAGGGGCCGAGAACTTTACTCATGCCATAGGTGGTTACCATTTGCTCCGCTAAATCCGTAGCTCGTTGCAGGTCATTGGAAGCGCCAGTGGTAATGCTATTAAACACAATCTCTTCCGCTGCCCGTCCACCAAGCAAGGTAGCAATCTGACCCTGGAGTTCTTTTTCATCCATTAAGAAGCGGTCTTCTGTAGGCATTTGCAAGGTGTAGCCTAGTGCTGCCATCCCCCGTGGCACAATGGAGATTTTAGCGACTTTACTACCACCAGGCATCAAAGCACCAACTAGAGCATGACCGACTTCATGGTAAGCAACGATAGTTTTCTCTTTGTCATTGAGTACCCGGCTTTTCTTCTCTAGACCAGCTACGACTCGCTCAATCGCTTCAGCAAAGTCGGCTTGAGTTACTTTTTCCTTGCGGTTACGGGCAGCTAACAGGGCTGCTTCATTAACGAGATTAGCAAGATCAGCACCAGCAAAACCAGGAGTACGAGTTGCGATCGCTTTTAGATCTACATCTTCCCCAAGCTTCACTTTCTTAGCATAGATTTCCAGAATTTTCAAGCGACCGGATAAGTCTGGACGGTCTACTAACACTTGCCGATCGAATCGTCCTGGACGTAACAGAGCTGGGTCTAGGGTTTCAGGGCGGTTAGTCGCTGCTAAGACAATTACCGTGGCATCACCAGCAGCAAATCCATCCATTTCCGTTAGCAACTGGTTGAGGGTTTGTTCCCGCTCATCGTTGCCACCAACAAAACCAGAACCACTAGCACGGGACTTACCAATAGCATCCAATTCATCAATGAAAATAATACAGGGAGCTTTCTTTTTGGCCTGTTCAAATAAATCCCGAACTCTGGCAGCACCAGCACCCACAAACAGTTCTACAAACTCCGATCCAGAAATACTAAAGAATGGTACACCAGCTTCTCCAGCTACTGCTTTAGCCATTAGGGTTTTACCCGTTCCAGGAGGTCCAACTAATAGCACTCCTTTTGGAATTCGCGCTCCTATGTTAGTAAACCGTTGGGGCGTTTTGAGAAAATCCACAATTTCCTGTAATTCAGTCTTTGCTTCTTCTACCCCTGCCACATCATTAAAGGTAACTTTCGTGGCATCATCTTGCACATAAACCTTAGCTTTACTCTTGCTAATAGACAGAGCACCTTGGGGTCCGCCACCACCAAAACGTCCTGCAAAAAACTGCAAAATGCCAACAAAAATCAGTGGAGGTATCACCCAGCTGAGCACGATGGCAAACCAGCTTCGTTTAGGGGGAGGAGCAGCAGCAAATTCTACTCCTTTATCTTCTAGCCGTTGGGGTAACTCTAGATCATAGATTGGGGTGGTAATCAGAATTTGTCCTGGCTGTTCAGTATCAGCTTTGAGCTGATACTGGATTTGGTCTTGCCCAACATAAACCCGCGCTACCTGTCCATCTTGGACTTGGTCAATAAACAAGCTGTAGGGTACCCGAGAGATTTTCTGTCCAAAAAACCCAGGCAAGAATAGGTTAGCTACAAGAAATAAACCCCCTAAAAATAATAGAATATTGCCAATTAGGCGAGAGCGAGGGGGTTGAGGTTTGTCTTTAATACTCATAGATGCAAGGTAGTTAAATGCAAACTAGTGTTTGTTTAAAATGCTTTTGTTATACAGGCTGAAAGCCCTTACTTTTAGCCTACCAGGGTACGGTTAAAAGTTATACCGATTGTTCAAAGTAGGACTACAGATGCAGATGAGGAGATGGGGAGATGGGGAGATCAAAAGGACGTGTAGCGGTGTCAGCCCTAAGAATTGGTATTAACTCTAAAATTCCAGACTTACTTGATCAGGGTAAACCCATCTTATTTTGAAATGCCTACGATAGGTATTTTTGCTTATTAATTGTGAAATCTTTGGTCAGTAAGGCTTTTAGTATTTAGATGGGCTAGATAAGTATTTTTGCGTATTAATTGTGAAATCTTTGGTCAGTAAGGCTTCTAGAATTTAGATTGGTTTATTATATATAGCATTTCGTGTAGGAATTGGAAAAAACGATTACCGTTTTTGACCTTGTCTTTATGCAGTCACTCATGAGGGAAACCCCCTTTGGCGGCGCTGCATCGCTACCAAAAATCCCTATATAGTTGATTAACTCTTGCCTCTTGCCTCTTGCCTCTTGCCTTTTCCTAAGGGATTCTGTTCACAACTCAACTATAAATGCTATATATCGAGAGATAGATTTAGACGGCTTCCAACCAATCAAAGATTTGATCTAATTGATCTAATGAAATTAGTCCGTATTGCCACAGAATCATCGGTAAAAAGTTTGGGCTTGGTTCGCCCTGGCGTAGGGCCAGGGCAATGGAAGCCCTAGGAATCTCTAACTCTTCCTGTAACCAGCGAATCAATTTAGTGAGCACTGAAGACTGCATCGACCTCTGGTTTAGGAATTGGGCAGAGAGTTGCTAGCAAAAGCATCCATGGCATAGGCCGGAGTGCGTACGCTATAGTCAGTGTCTTGACCAGTCACGGATTTGGCCAGTTTGTTGAAAGAGTTACTACGCCAGTTGCGCTCATGGATGGGCTTGGTTTGCTCACCACGGAAGTAAGCTTGAGTACCAATTAGCGCAGCAGCAGTCCAACCAACAATTAACAGTGCAATTACAATAGTCATGATTTTCTCCTTTGTGTTTTATAAGCTAGTGGTCAAACAAGTAACGAATGGTTTAGCTGATACCGAAGGCAGTCAAAATTAACAAGCTGACTAAAAAGCTAGCAATAGCACCTTGGGTAATATAATTACGCTGCTGTTCAAGTGTTGGGAAGTCTGCGTAGTAAATCTCGGTTTCAGGAGCGTAGTTATTGAGGACTCCGGTTTCATCAACGGTGGTGTACATAGTGGACTTGGTAATAGTGTTAGTGCTGAAAGTCATTTGCTTTTTTTCTCCTTTGGTCTTTATGTAAATAAATGGGTCAAACCGTTAAAGCATTGCTTGATCACAGTGTCAAAATCACAGTGTCAAATGCTTCAAGATTAGGAATTGGGTAGAGAGTTGCTAGCAAAAGCATCCATGGCATAGGCCGGAGTGCGATCGCTATAGTCAGTTTCTTGACCAGTCACGGATTTGGCCAGTGTGTTGAAAGAATCACTACGCCAGTTGCGCTCATGGATGGGCTTGGTTTGCTCACCACGGAAGTAAGCTTGAGTACCAATTAGCGCAGCAGCAGTCCAACCAACAATTAACAGTGCAATTACAATAGTCATCATTTTCTCCTTTGTGTTTTTTACAAGCTTTGGGTTTAACAAGTAATGAATGGTCTTAGCTGATACCGAAGGCGGTCAAAATTAACAAGCAGACTAACAAGCTAGCTATAGCACCTTGGGAAATATAATTACGCTGCTGTTCTACTGAAGGGAAGTCTGCGTAGTAAATCTCGGTTTCAGGAGCGTA